>CAZYAH010000226.1:0-4095 GCA_964645595.1 uncultured Alicyclobacillaceae bacterium
GTCGAGGCGCACAAATCCGTCGTGGCACTGCAGTTCCTTGACTTTCAGGTCAATGGCAAACGTCCGCAATAGGGACGGGACGTGCACCACCAGGGAGTTGCGGATGACGTCAATCCCGGGTGGCGCGTCCTTGACCACTTCACGAAGTTGGCGATTGACAATGGCGTCGGGGATGGCGACCAGCTTGTGTGCGGCGACGTCGATGGAGACTTCGTGCTGCACCTCGGATGCTGGCCGCGCGACGAAATCGACGTTCCAAAACAGGAACTTGACCTGGCCGTGGATGCCGTCCGGAGTGACTTCGGTAATCCGGATGTTGGCGTCCGCGGCGAGGTCGGCAATTAGACTGTTGAGGTTGTCGGCGGTCAAGTCCACACGGACGTGAGAGATGCGCAACGGGAGTCCTCCTCGCTATTGTCCTCGCTGCTGCCGCTTCACCATCTGCAGGTGCTGATATGACTTGTATCCCATAAAGACAATCATTCCAAATCCGAGCAACAATAGCACAATGGAGACGATGGTGGCCGAAATCGTCGGCAACATGCCCACCATCAGGCCCATGAAGATGGCGGCGATACTGATGAAAACGGATCGGCCAAAGGCAATGTGGTTTAACGCTTTGTATTGCAACACAAAGCAAACCACCATAATCACGAGGGCGAGCAGCCCGACGACTTCCTTGAATGTCATCCGTCGCTCCTCCGTGTGATGTACTCTACGCCCATGTACGGCACGAGGGCTTTCGGAATCTTGACGCTGCCGTCCGGTTGCTGGCCGTTCTCAAGGATGGCGGCCACCGTCCGGCCGATGGCGAGACCGGAGCCGTTTAGTGTATGCACGAATTCCGGTTTGGATGCCTCGTCGCGGCGGAAGCGCAGGTTGGCGCGGCGCGCCTGGTAATCCTCGAAGTTCGAGCAGGACGAGATCTCGCGGTAGGTGCCCGCAGCGGGGAGCCAGACTTCGAGATCGTACTTTTTCGTCTCTTTGCTGCCGAGGTCCCCGGTGCAGATTTCAATCACGCGGTACGGCAGCTCGAGGGCCTGCAGGATATCCTCTGCGTCTTCCACAAGGGATTCGAGCTCTTCGTACGATGTCTCCGGCGTCACGAGTTTGACGAGCTCCACCTTCTGGAACTGGTGCAGGCGGATTAAGCCGCGAGTGTCCTTGCCCGCGCTGCCCGCTTCGGACCGGAAGCTGGAGCTGTATCCGGCGAACTTCACCGGCAGCTGTGCCGCCTCGAGAATCTCGTCGCGGTAGTAGTTGGTCAGCGGAATTTCCGCCGTCGGAATCAGGTAGTACGGAAGCCCTTCGAGCTTGAACATTTCGTCGCCAAACTTCGGAAGGTTGCCGGTGCCGACGAGGCTGGTCTCGTTGGCAATGTATTGCGGAAACATTTCCGTGTAGCCGTTCTTTTCAATGTGGTAGTCAATCATGAAGTTGGCCAGCGCCCGCTCCAGCTTGGCGCCGAGTCCCTTGTAAATGACGAAACGGCTTCCGGTGATTTTTGCCGCCCGCTCGAAGTCCACGATGTCGAGAGCCTCAGCAATTTCCCAGTGGGGCTTTGGCGTAAACGAGAAATTCGGCTTCTCGCCCCAGTGGCGCACCGGGACGTTGTCCTCTTCCGAGTCTCCGTCCGGGACCGATTCGTGGGCGATATTCGGAATGGCGAGCAAAAGGTCCTTCACCTGTTCGTCGTACTGGCGAACCTGCTCGTCCAACTGCTTGATCTGCTCCGAAACCTGCTTCATCTCAGCGATGTCCGCCGATGCGTCCTGACCCTGCTTTTTCTTTACCGCAATGGCTTCCGACGCTTTGTTGCGCACGGCCTTCAGGCGCTCGACCTCAGCCAGCGCGTTGCGCCAGGCGGCGTCCACCTCGAGCAGTTGGTCAATCAAGCTCGGATCTGCCTTCTTCCGCTCAATGCCACGCTTGTACTTCTCCGGGTTCTGTCTCACAGCACGCAAGTCTAACATCAAGAACTCACCTCTTATGTCTGGCGGGCGCTTGATTGCGCCGCCCGTCCGCACAACACAGGATATTGGTTCGAGAATACCAAAGAAAACGGGCTTGGTTCAACTGAGCCCTTGTCGTTCAATGCTTACCGCGGCAGAAATCGCAGAAAATTCTCCATCCGACATCTATTGCACAGCCGAGATATCATGTATCGTTGTATTGATGCTGGAAGCAACAGGAACATTGCGGGCAAATTAAAGGAGGATACCTTATGAACCATGCTGCGTCCGTCGTCGTCCCCGTTCTGCTCATCGCATTCGTCTTGTACCGAAGAATTCGAAAGACCATCGGATTCCAAAAACTCGCGAAAGGTCCCATGACCGCGCGAATCGTGATTTTCGCCGTCATCGGTGCGCTTATGCTTGCAGCGGGTGCCGTTCATCCTGTTTTGTACCTGTACGATCTCGCTGGCATTGCAGCAGGCATTATACTTGCATACTACGCCATTCGCACAGCCACATTCGAGCGCCGAGGCGACAACTGGTTTTATCGCCCGAATCCGTGGGTCGGCATCATCCTGCTTGGGCTCTTTATCGGACGTATGGCAGACAGACTGTATGAGGGCTACGCAATCTACAAGAGTTCATCTGCATATACCGAGGGGAACCAGGCACAGTTTTACCATGATCCATTCACAGCAGTGGTTTTGTTCGCTATTGTCGCTTACTACGTCGTGTACTACACATTCGTAATCCGAAAGGAAAAGCACCTTTCCATCGAAGGGGACGCCTGACGTCGGGCGTTCCCGAACACCGCGACTGCCCCTGCACGATTGAACCATTCCGATGGCATGAAACGGAAGTCCACTGTGAATAATACCTCCATACAAAGATCAACAGGAGGTCTTCCAGTGTCCGCATTCCTTCTTGCTGCCTTTCTCGGAATTTTGGGCACACCCGCAACTCCTCACGCTCAGCCCGCCCATGCCCACGTCTCGGAACGGGTACAACCCTACACGAAGTGGGGAAAGTTTGCGCTCGCCGAGGCGCAACGACGTTATCCACACGATTTTATTGTGGATTATCTCCACGTTGGACGTACGACGTATTCACCGACCTACGCCAAAGAGACGTTCAAGTTTTGGATCAAAGATGGCAAGCGGGAATTCGGCGTATTTGTGAAAGTCTACTTTGACCCCAAGACAGATCACGTGTCCCAGGTATTGTTTTGCGAAACGGATCACTAAACAGAACAACCCCGAGCACACGCTTCGCTTACGTCAATTTATTCACAGCGCAGGCCGGCGCGCCCGGCCTGCACGGACGACCGCAGGACATCAAGTGGGGTCTTTGTGACTAACCCTGTGAATAAGTACCCGAGTTACCCACATAAGAACAGTGGTTTTCCACAACTTATCCGCACCCCATCCACAGGTTTTCCACAAAGTTATCCACAGAACTGTGCACAACTTAACATAAGGGACCCCGGCCGTACTTGATGCGCTCGTCGAGCCAGGAATCATTGGTTCATGCTTTCCGCTCTCCAAACTTCTTTACGAACCGATACCCTGTGATATCAAAGCCCAGGCGCCTGTACAGTCGATGGGCACTCGCCCGCTCGGGCCTGAGACCGCTGGTCAGAAACACACCGCCCGCGCCAATCTCTCTGGCCCATTCGTCCGCAACGCCCATCAACGCGGTTGCCACCCCTCGTCCCCTGTGCTCCGGGTGAACAACAATAACGTTGACCTGCACCATGATACCGTCCGCCTCATATTGCGGAACGGAGCTCATCCCTATCATCCCGACGACGGTTCCATCGCACTCGGCAACCAGTGTGCGGAAACACGGGTTCAATTGGATAACCTCCATCCGGCTCCGCATCTGTTCTACGGCCGTCGGATATCCCAGATGCCCCATCAATTCTGTGAGTGCTTCGATGTCTCCGTCCTGAAACGGACGAACAACCAGGCCCAACCTACACACCCCACCGTTTTTCAGTAATCTTATTCCTCTATCGAAAAACTTTACCATAAACAGGCGAGATTGCGCTATTGAACGCAACAATATTTGGGTTTCCCAGCTTACAAAAGCATACAACCAAAGATTACCGAATCGTATGAATTATGTGATGAATTCACTT
>CAZYAH010000227.1:0-4095 GCA_964645595.1 uncultured Alicyclobacillaceae bacterium
TCATCAAAGCGGTGGTTGGGTGGCTCCTGCCACCGGGCTTGTTTGTTCTCGCGCTGGTGGTTGTCGCTGTTTTGTTGCGGAAGCGGAGCCGTCGGTACTCCATTGTACTGGCTTGTACAGCGCTTGTTCTGTATCTGTGCAGCATCCCGCTTGTCGGATATGCCCTGGTGAGATCACTGGAACACAGCTATTTTCCGCCGCAGGAAGTCCAAGGCGACGTTATTGTCATGCTCGGCGGTGGCGCCACGCCCGATACACCAGACGTCGGCGGCACGGGGATGCTTTCTGGGCCTGCCGCAAACCGGTTGTTGACGGTCGCGCGGCTGTACCGGGAGACCAAACTGCCGATTATCTTAAGCGGCGGGCAGGTGTTTCCGGACGACGGGGTGGAGTCGGAGATTGCGCGTCGGCAGCTCATGGCGCTCGGCATTCCATCCGACGCCATCTTCGTCGAGGACCAGAGCCGAAACACGGAGGAGAACGCAAAGTACACGAAATTACTATTGGAACGTCACGGATTCCGCCGTCCGATACTCGTCACTTCGGCGTTTCACATGCGGCGCTCCGTAATTGATTTCGCCAACGTCGGTGTGTCGGTGGTCCCGTACCCGACCGATTACCAGACGAGCCTCCATCCGTATTGGTATCCAAGTCTGCTCGTTCCAAACGGGTACTCCATGTTTCTCGTGTGGACTGCGTTGCACGAGTATCTGGGGATTGCGGAGGCAAAGTTGAAATGACCTCTGCGTTATTTCCGCTTGAGCCAGTCGGCAAACATCGGTTCCACGAGGCGGTATTCCCCGCGCTGTGGCCCTTTTGTAATCACTGATATGCGCTGCAGGTTGGTCAGCGCCTTGCCGACCAACGCGTTGTTGAGGGGCAGTGAATACGGCGGAATCCCCTCCACCAAGGCCATCAGAACAACGTCGGCGTTCTTGAATTGGCGAATTTCCTGCCATTGCACGTCGTAGATACTTGCCAGGTGGCTCAACGCCTGTTCATAAGCGTAATGAATAACATCTGCGTTTACGGTGTTCAATCCCTCCAGTCGGACATGCAGGTATGCGTTGTACGCCACGGCCATCACGCAGTACGGATGTCCCCCTGTGCGCTCCAACAGTAAATCCAGGGCGGGTTCCGTGATCTCAATGTTGAAGGAAGCCAATCTCGTCGAAATATACTCTCGCCACGCTGCAAAAGGGACAGGCGGAAGCTCCAACAGGGTCGCAAAACGGTAAAAGGCTTGTCTGCGATCGGAAAAGATGGTCTGCATAAGCGTCGTCTGGCTACCCAGGAAGAGATAGGACGTGTTTTCCTGACGCTGAAACAACGCTCTTAGTCGCTTGAGCAGATCCTCTCCTCCGATCCGTTCAATTTCTTGAAATTCGTCAAGCAATATGACCATTCTACGGCCATCTTTACGAGCCAGGACGTCTGCCGTCTGGATTGCAGACTCCAGTAGTTCCGTGGGGTCAACGCGCTCACTGACGAGTGAAACGCCAAGCTCCAGGTCGTGGATTTTGGCCCGAAATTCGCTTCTGGAGAAATACTTCTGTAGTCCATGCAGCGCCCGTACGGCCTGTTGGAACGGCCCTGTGCGGTTTTCGAGGATGGCCTGCATCAGTTTCGTTGCAAACTCCTCAATGCTCGTCACGTAAAACAAATCAACCGCCGCTACATAGACATCATTCGCTTTGAGTCGGCGAAGGATCTCCCAGGCTATGCTCGACTTGCCGATACGCCTTGGTCCAGCCAGCATGACACTGTGGCCGTCAATAAGGCGCTGCTGCACCTCCGCGATGAAATGCTCTCTGTCCACTACGTCTTCATGCCCGGCAGGTTTACCAAACGGGAACACGTCGCGTACCAATGCGAGCCCCCCTTATACAACCTAATTATTAATGGATTATAACCATGTAGGTGTGTTTTTGTAACCTCAAAGGTATCGTTTGACTATGAATTGGGTAGTTCACATGAGAAGAGCAGATAAGCGTAAGACGCTCGAACTGAGCCAGCGTCTGCCAATGTGAGTGCTAGGTTTACAACCATGGCATTGGAGGTTAGCTTGCTTCCGTTCTTGACGAGCTCAAGATGAAAAACTATTCATAGACCCCACCAAAAGTGGTGCTGTCGAAGCGGCGGCGACGTCCCAAGACGACGGTTCTCAGGGTGTACAATCCCACGCCGATACCGGTGAAGACAATCGGCATGAGGGGCTCGCTGTACCGCCCAAAGGCGAAGTAGTAGCTGTACACCGCCGTGTAGTACCCCAGTGTGGCCAGCAACCACAGCGACTCCGCGCGGCGACCGCGCCCGGCGGTGAAACTCACCAGAAATCCAGCGATTCCAAGTAGGACAGACACGACTTTCATCCACTCCGCCGCGAACTGCGACACGTGGAAGATGGGAATCCAGTAGAAGGTGTCTACCCAGAACAAAGAAATACGACCAGCGCCGCGTCTGCAAGAGCCGGATGTTGAAGTACAGCATCCACAAAAAACTTGCGGTGAACGGTGGTTCGGTGAGCAAAAGGGTGTCCGTCAGGACTTCCGGTACGTACAGCGCTGCACCGAGGGCGGCCACCGCTCCCACCCACGGCTTCCACAGGGTTTCGCCGATCCGATAGACGGCGTACACCGCAAGGCATCCACAGTCAATCATGACCGTCTTCGCGGCGTACAACCCGACCGTGTGCCAGCCGAAGACCGCGAAGACGGCGGCGAGCAGCAAAGAGATCCCAGGCATCATGTGGACCGTGTGTTCGTTTGCCGTGTGGTAGGTCAATCGGCCCAGCTCCAGCAGCCGGATGGCGCTTTGCGTGTACCCTTCGTCGTCGCTGTGGAGGTTCAGGTGCAAGCCGTATTGCCAGAGGGCGAGCACGCGAACGAGGAAGGCCAACAGGACAATTCCAACCGGCAGCAAATTCGCTCTTGATCCGCTCATGAAGCCCGTTCCTCCTTGACGTCAGCTCGACGAAACGGCCCGTTGGGGACGCAGCCGACAGTTGTGTCAGGTCGGCCACGATTCCAACGGGCGTGTGTCTTACAGAGATGCAGATTTGGAGGCTCAGTGGTCCGGAAGTCTGCCGACTACAGCGTCGTCACGGAAGTATCCGTCACGTTTAACTGCAGATTGTCAATCAGCCGCGCTTTTCCAACGTACGCGGCTACGGCCAGCATCGTCGGCCCGGACAGTTTCTCCGGCCGCTCCAGCGTCTCCAGCGAGACTGCTTCCGCGTAGTCGAGGCGCACAAGCGGTTCGGCAGCAATCATGTCAGCCATCAGTCGGGCAATGGCGGCAGCGGATCGTTCCCCGTTCTCGAGCTCAGCGCGCGCCGCTTGCAGCGCCCGGTAGAGGATGGTGGCATGCGGCCGTTCCTCCGGCGAGAGGTACACGTTGCGCGAGCTTCTCGCCAGGCCGTCCGGCTCCCGGACTGTCGGTACCGTGACGATTTCGATCGGAATGCTCAGATCTTCCACCATTCGGCGAATCACGGCAACCTGCTGACCGTCTTTTTGGCCAAAGTACGCCCGATGGGGCTGTACGATGTTGAACAGTTTGGTCACCACGGTGGCGACGCCGCGAAAGTGGATGGGCCGGGAGATGCCGCACAGTTGCCGGCTGAGGTCGGGCAGTTCCACATACGTGAGCATCGGTTTCGGGTACATTTCTTCCACCGAGGGCGCGAACAGGATGTCGCAGCCGTGCTGTTCAAGCAGCGCCGCGTCCCGCTCCAGATCCCGCGGATAGCGCTCCAGGTCCTCGTTCGGTCCAAACTGCAGCGGATTGACGAAGACGCTGGTGACGACGACGTCGTTTTCCTTGCGGGCCCTGTCCACGAGAGCCATGTGCCCTTCGTGCAAGTAGCCCATGGTCGGTACGAAGCCAATCTGTTTCCCGCTCTGGCGCTCTTCTTGGAGATGTTTGCGGAGATCCTGGATGCGTTCAATGCGTATCATGCTGTCTGTCACCTTTCAGTATGGATTCCAGTTCTGCCTGCTCTTCGGGCTTGAGGTGAACGGTTTGCTCGGCGCCGGGGAACGTGCCGTCGGCCACTTCGCGCACGTAGGCGCGCGCGGCCTCGACAATCGTCTC
>CAZYAH010000228.1:0-4094 GCA_964645595.1 uncultured Alicyclobacillaceae bacterium
AATCCGTTGACAGGGGTATGTCCTCGTCCTAACGTATTTGCCGCAGTACCCGGCGCACAGAAATCCAACCAATAGCGCCGGGCCTCACAGGGGGTCGTATGCAAGCAGGGCATACGCTTGCTTCACAAACGCGCTGCGTGAATGGCGCAGCGCTCCCCGTGTGTCTTTCCCTCCGGCGTCGAACATGACCGTCTACTGGGACGAGACGATGCTGGACGAGCAGCCGGAGGTGCTGGCTGAAGGCGATTCGTGGTTCTCCTACTGGATTCCGGGAAACGGCAACCTGGTCAACTGCTTCGATGAGTCGCTGGGCGGCCGTCGCATCATCCTGAGCCTCGCCTATCCCGGCGATGAGGCGATCAAGATGCTCGAGGGCACCAGCCGCTGGGCCCTGCAGCAGTCGCTGAAAGACTACTCGCGGCTGAAGATGATCCTCTTCAGTGGCGGCGGCAACGACATCGCTGCCAAGAACCTCCTGCAACTGCTGCAACCCGACTGCCGCAAGGCGAAGCGTTACGAAGAATGTTTTCGCGACGGGCAGCCTGAGGCGCGGCTCCAGCAGATCGAGCACGCGTATCGGGACCTGATCAGTCTTCGCGACACCTACCGGCCCGAAGCCGTCATCGTCTCTCACAACTACGACTATGCCGTCCTCGGCAAGAAGCTGCTGTGGATCGCCTGGCTCGATCCCTATATGGAGCTCGCGCAGGTGCCGAAGAAGTTTCGCGAGGACATCGTCGCGCGCTTCATCGACGGCTTCGCCCAGATGCTGATGAGGCTCGAAGGCCCTGGATTTGAGTTCGTGAAGACTTCAGGCACGCTCGTCCGCTCCGACTGGGCGAACGAGCTGCATCCGAACCGGAAGGGGTTCAAGAAGCTGGGAAAGCTGTTCGAACCCGTGCTTTTGAAACATCTTCCAAACGAGTAACTCGTGCGCGGTGATGAAGTAAACGAGGAAAACCAGGAGAGCGACATGGATGACTTCCACAATGAGGGCAGCAAGAACGGGTTTTTCATGAAGCTGTGGCGTGGCGAGCGGATGTGCCTGCTCGGCTTCGACGTCGTCAATCCCGAGCCTGACTTGGTGGGCTTTGCGATCGAATGCAAGAGTCCTGGCTCCGGAGAGTTTTTCCCCCTGCGCAACCGGCTGTCGTTCAGCTACGCCCAACCCCCGGAAGTTGCCGTCGACGGGTCCCGAAAATTTCATTCCACGGAGTCACCGTTTCAAAAGTTCAGGTGGGTCCATTTTCCGTACGAGCCTAAAAATGGAATGTACCAGTACTACGTGGGCAGTACGCAGAAGGAGCGGGACCGGAAGCTATTTTCGAAGTAGCGTTGTTCTCCGGTTTGGCCTGGGCATCACGGCTGGGCGACTCGGAACGGAAGTGAAGGAACAAGAAAGAAGTGTTTGATACCTTCCTGAGGTAACCAACTATGCCCAAGATCACCAAAAAGAAACCCACGCGCAACGTCGTGCCGGATCGCCTCGATCTGCGAGACCGGCCTTATCTTCCCGCCATCGCGGTCGCACCGACATCGACATTGCGGCCCAGGATACCGCTCCCGGTTTTGAATCAGGGGCAGACCAACGCTTGCACCGGGTTTGCGCTCGCTAATATGGTTCATTACCTGCTGCGACAGCGTGACGCCAGGGCGCCCACGATTTCGCCCTTCATGCTCTATTCCATGGCGCGGCGTTACGACGAATTTCCGGGTTCGACAGAGGACGCCGGTTCCAGCCTGCGCGGCGCGATGAAAGGCTGGTACCGGCACGGCGCATGCCGCTCCGACCTGTGGGAGAGGCTTGACATGCCGTCCGCGCCCGCGCGCCCGCAAAACGATTGGTGGCTGGATGCGGCGCGGCGCCCGTTGGGCGCGTACTACCGCGTTGATACCCGCTCCGTAGCCGATATGCACGTTGCGCTGAACGAAGTCGGCGTCCTGTATGCAAGCGTGGTCTGTCACGACGGCTGGCTGCGGGGGGAGGGCGCCAAGACAACCCGAGGCGGCTACTGGACGATCCCGGCGCAGAAAGTCGAGCCGGACGACGGTGGCCATGCCTTCATTGTTGTCGGTTACAACCGCGATGGCTTTATCGTCCAGAACTCCTGGGGCGAGGGGTGGGGGAGCCGCGGGCTTGCCGTTCTCACCTATGAGGATTGGCTTGAGAACGCGATGGACTGCTGGGTCACCCAGTTGGGCGTGGTTACCGACCAGCACCTGGAGATCGCCGGCTCGGTGTCGCTGCGGTTCGAGGCGAAGAAGGTCAAGCTCGCTGCCGACAGCATTCTGCGCGACCGCGAGATCTCGCCCTTCATCGTCAATATGGAGAATAACGGCAAGCTTTCCACGACCGGCCGGTTCCGCACCCAGGAAGGTGATGTTGATGCGCTCGTCACGATGCAAGTCGAGACGGCCCGGAAGAACTGGGACCTCAAGGGTGATGCGCCCACCGACATCGCAATCTACGCACATGGCGGGTTAACAGGTGAAGACGACGCGGCAAAGACGGCGGCGAAATGGATCCCGGCGCTGTATGAAGCGCAGATTCTTCCGATCTTCCTGATGTGGGAGACGGACTTGTGGTCCACGCTCAAGAATCGCCTCGCGGACGTTATCTCCGATCTCTCCGATGAACCGCGTCCTACTGCCGGCCTTGGCGACCAGTTGAAGCGGTTCTTGAACCGCCGCCTCGAGAAGCTGCTTGCGATGCCGGGATCAGTCATCTGGGGCGAGATGAAACAAAACGCCGACGCGATTTCCCTGGACGATAAAAGCGGCGGCCGCATCCTGTATAAGCGCGCGATACAGTCGCCCTGGTTTGACAAAGGGCGCGTTCGTTTGCACCTCATTGGCCACTCGGCTGGCTCGATCGCGCATAGCTATATCGTGAAGCGCTTGTGCGAGGAGGGATGGGTTTTCGAGACCGTGAACCTGATGGCCCCGGCGGTCACGATCGATTTGTTCGACGATGCCGTCCGGCCGTGGCTCGAGAAAGGCAAGGTCAAGCGGCTAAACGAATTTCATCTCACCGATGTCGCCGAGCAGGCTGACCCCACGTGCAAGCCGATCCTGTATTACACGCGATCCTTGCTTTACCTGGTGTCGGAATCGTTCGAACACGGTGTGCAAACGCCGCTGCTCGGGATGGAGAAGTACTTCGATAAATACATGGCCAGGCATAACCTCAAGAATGCGCGCTCCTGGTCTTCTCCGATGGGTGACGCGAGCCAGAGCACCACCCACGGGGGTTTCGACGACGACAAGGCTACGCGAGATAGCGTGATCAGCCTGATCAAGACCGGAAAACTATCCAAGACATGAAGCAAGCTGGAAAGGAAGAAAGGACGTACACCTCTTTCATGGGCCGGAGCAAATAAGGTGTGCGTCCCTTATATGTGCAAACCAGGGAGATGAAGCGTGAACAAATGGGGGTCAGCAAATGGGGGTCAGAGTAAGATTTTCGTAGGCTGAAAAGTTCTCTGACCCCATTTCTTTTCTCGTTAGGCGCTCCACCATTCTAAACGGGTCAACCAAGCAACTAGGTCATGGACAAGACAGAAATATCAAAGCAATTGGAGCTCTATTCGAATGCAATTGTCGCGTTCATAGTCTTTCAGGGGCTCGCCTTCTGTTACACCTTTGGAACAGACGATAGCTTCAATGCGACACTCAAAACCAATGTCTCTTTGTCCGGGGGGCTCGCGGTCCTATTCTTGGTGACCATGGTGTTGGCTCTCTTTGCGAATCATTTCCTTCGTCAGAAGCTAGAGAACTTAAGCGGCGAGTACGGCCAACTCGTGAAGGCTGCATATCTTGGAAAAGCTGTAGTAATCGGCCTATTCGGCGCACTGCCTATCATTGTCACCGTGCGCTATGCAATCTTTAGCGCCTAACTCCGCGCTAAACCAGACCGCCCAACAGCTTCGCTGTTGGTTACGAGCCGACCCTCATCACGCATCACCCATCACCGAATTTGGGCCCTCTTCCCTCAGGTCAGCATTGCCGACCGTAGCCCATCGGCATACGATGGGCGTATAACAACCAGGGCGGATACAAGAAGGTAGTAACGAACCGAGACCCCGTTCGGTTTT
>CAZYAH010000229.1:0-4078 GCA_964645595.1 uncultured Alicyclobacillaceae bacterium
GAACCAGCAAAGTGCGAAACAGTGGCGATTATCCCCTCGTAGAGGAGCACCGGAAGAGCGGACAATGCCACACCGATGCCGAGAGTTGTGGTAAAGACAATCGCCGAAACCATGTCGAGGAGCGACTTGGCGTACAAGATGCGGTGAGATCCGTCGATGCCACTTTGAATCGCCCCCACAATCGCCATCGCACCAACGCAGAAGACCAGGCTGGCGGTCACGAACGCTTCGGCGACTTGTCCGGTTTGCAGGTGGCGGGTGCGCTCCTCGAGCATTCGGCCGATGCGAAGCAAACCACCTTCGATGTTCAGCCACTCGCCAATCAAGCCCCCGAGCACCATGCTGATGATGATAATCAAAATATCCTGGCTGTCGCGCAGTGCCATGTCGAGCCCAATCAGCATCACTGCAAGAGACAATCCATGCATCGTCGTGTTTCTCATCCGCTCAGGCATGGCAGGTACCAATGCCCCAATGACTGCTCCAAGCAGAATGGCGCCCGCATTCACCAGGGTGCCAAGCAAGAACATTGTGCGGGTCACCACCCTTTAGACGTTGTCGTGCGCAATCAACCCGAGAATCCTTTCCAGGTCTTCTTCGGAGAAATATTCAATTTCAATCTTCCCGCGTTTCTTCCCGTGGTGAATCGTCACTTGCGTCCCGAGGTACGTTCGGAATTGTTCTTCGTAGTGACGGATGCGCGGCCCCTTCGTTGGCGATTTTGTTTCACGTGAAACGTTCTTTTTCGGAGGGTAAATTAACGCCTCCAGCTTGCGGACACTGAGGTCTTCCTTCACCACCTTTTGGGCCAATCTCGTTTGCTCTGCCTCATCCTCCACTGCCAGCAAGGCCCGAGCGTGTCCCATCGACAATGTTCCACGTGAAACAAGTGTCCGAACCGCCGCCGGAAGCTGCAAAAGCCGCAACATGTTCGCCACGTGACTGCGGCTCTGACCTACTCGCTTCGCCAACTCTTCTTGCGTAAGATTCGCCTTTTTCATCAATTGTGCGTAAGCTTCTGCAATTTCGATGGCGTTCAGGTCCTCGCGTTGCAGGTTCTCGATGACGGCAACTTCCATCAGTTCAATGTCGCTGAACTCACGAATGACCGCAGGAACTGTGGTCAAACCGACCATCTGAGCCGCTCGAAAGCGCCGTTCGCCAGCAACAATGTCGTACCCGCGAACACTGCTCTTCCGTACCACAAGCGGCTGAATGATCCCGTGTTCGCGAATCGACTCCGACAACTCCCGCAGTTTCTCCTCGTTAAACTCGCGACGGGGTTGATACGGATTGGGACGCAGTTCGCGAACGTCAATCTGCGCCACAGCATCCGTTTCGGAGATGCTGAGTTGGGGAATTAACGCCTCCAAACCCTTTCCGAGTCCGCGCTTACTCAAACTTCACCACTTCCTTGGCGAGATCCATATAGGTCTCTGCTCCCTTGGATTTTGGATCGTAACAAATGATGGGCTGGCCGTGGCTCGGCGCTTCACTCAGCCGAACATTGCGGGGAATAATGGTCTGATAAACCTTGTCTCGAAAATACTTCTTCACATCCTCAATCACCTGAATCCCCAGGTTCGTCCGCGCATCCAACATCGTCAACAACACGCCCTCCACTTCCAGCGAGGTGTTCAGATGTTTTTGCACCAAACGAATGGTATTCAGGAGCTGACTGAGGCCTTCCAACGCATAGTACTCACACTGAATTGGGATCAAAACCGAATCCGCTGCAGTCAACGCATTGACGGTCAACAACCCCAAAGACGGAGGGCAATCAATCACCACGTAGTCGTATTCGTGGCGCAGCGGTTGAATCGCGCGGCGAAGACGAACTTCCCGAGAAATGGTTGGGACCAATTCAATCTCGGCGCCTGCCAATTGAATCGTCGCGGGCAACACACACAAGTTCTCAACTGCCGTAGGCAAGATGGCCTCGTGAATCGGAACGTCGTTAATGAGGACATCGTAAACGCAATAGCGTACGTCTGCCTTGTTCACACCAATGCCTGAAGTCGTGTTTCCTTGCGGATCAATATCAATCAAAAGTACTTTTTTACCTAGATTCGCGATACAAGCTGCGAGATTGACCGCAGTCGTGGTCTTTCCCACTCCACCTTTTTGGTTCGCAACTGCTATCACTCGACCACTCGCCACGTAGAAATCCTCCTTAATACCGGTCCATCTCAGCCCGAATCGTGCTATCAACCATTTTACTTTAAAACGATTCGAGGGTGGACACCAGTTTCTTGTCGATCCGCCAGATTTCGAAATGCGCCAGGCCCGCTCCGCAAAGCGCAGGCGGCGCCACTCGCCAAGGCTTATCGGCGCGAATCCACGGTTCAGCATCCAAATTGAACAAAAAGCAAAGGTGGCACGCCGCTGCGCCACCCAATGTCCCTGGCTTCGCAATCTATATGTCTCTGTAACCTGTGCCGAGCTATATCACCGCTCCGACAACGAGGCCTACTTATTTTTCGGAACACGAATCACGAATTCGTAGTAATCCGCGTCGTCGTTTTCCTGGCATTCCACCGTCAGCCCGGACTTTTCAATCATCTCAAGGGACTGACGAATGGTATTGACCGCCAACCGTACGTCGCGAGACAAACCCCGCTTCCGCGGCTTCTTTTGTGGAACTTCACCCTGCAGCTTGGCCAGAACGCTCTTGACCCGCTCTTCCATCTGTTTGACGTTCCAGCCGCGCTCCAAACACTCCTGGTACAGTTTAATTTGCAATTCTTCGTTCGGCAACGCCAACAACGCCCGTGCGTGACGTTCCGTGATCTCCCGCGCCAACAGCCCCTGTTGAACTTCCTTCGGGAGGTTCAGAAGCCGCAATTTGTTCGCAATGGTGGACTGTCCCTTCCCCAGCCGTTGCGCCAAACTTTCCTGGGTCAAACCGTGCAGTTCCAGCAACTGCTGATACGCAACCGCCTCTTCGATTGGAGTAAGGCCTTCTCTCTGCAAATTCTCAATCAAGGCTGCAGACGCCGTCTGAGCGTCGTTCATCACGCGAACAATCGCCGGAATGGTGGTCCAGCCCAACATCTTCGCGGCTCGCCACCTGCGCTCGCCAGCAATCAGCTCGTAACGCCCCTGGTGACGACGCACCACAATCGGCTGGATCATCCCGTGCGTCTGAATGGTTTTCGCCAGTTCGGCAATGCTCTCTTCGTCGAACACTGTGCGCGGCTGGTATGGATTGGAGACAATCTCATCGACCGCGATTTGCACCACGTTCGGCTCTTCCGACACTGCGCGCGATCCGATCAATTTACCCCACGCTTCACGCATCGCCATTCATACCCCTCAATTCTGTCTTCCGAATTCCGCTCAATTTGATCCACACACGTCTTTCAACGAGCCCAAGCCCAAATCCTGCTCTCTGACAAAGGATCTGACGATTCAACAACATTCGACAGCATCCCGTCTACAAAGGACGCTTTTGCGGAGTCCCTGCCTTGCGCGGATACGCCTTCGGGATCTGTCCTTCCTGCCGAAACACGACAATCGCGCGCTCTCCCATCTCATTTGGCAGGACGTGATTGTACACACGCTCCAGAGTTCCAGACAAAACCCCGGCTGCTCGAATGCCGTCCTGCAACTCTTCTTCCACGCCTGGTCCCTTGTACGAAAAGAAGAATCCGCCTCGGCTAAGGAATGGCAAGGTCAATTCCACGAGCACGTTCAATCTCGCGACGGCCCGCGAAACCACAGCGTCAAATCGCTGCCTGAAAGCTTCGTTTCTCGCCAGGTCTTCCGCCCGACCGTGCACGACTTCCACGTTGACAACGCCTAGTTCTTCGCAAACGTGCTTTACAAACTGGACCCGCTTTTGCAGTGAATCGCACAAGACAAACGACAGATGCGGGTGACAAATGGCGAGCGGAAGCCCGGGGAAGCCGGCACCCGTCCCAACGTCCACGACGGTGCCGCCTGCTTCTTCAACCCGCCGCCATTCCTCGGTCGACGCCACGAACAAGCTGTCCAGGAAGTGTTTCACAAACACTTCCTCCTTGTCGGTGATGGCCGTCAAGTTCACTCGGTCGTTCCAGTCCACCAACATTTCGTA
>CAZYAH010000230.1:0-4034 GCA_964645595.1 uncultured Alicyclobacillaceae bacterium
CGCGTTCCATTTTTCATGCCCCCTTCATGGTGGTTGAACGAACTGCGCCATAGAGAAACCTGGATAGGGACTCAGCCGATGGATGCTTGCCTGTCGCAGAGCGAAAAACTCTCGACGCCATGGACGATGGTCCGGAGGCGCCACATTTAGCACAGGCGCGTTCGTTGCGGGGCGGCCGGGAGCGAGTCCGGGGCGACGAGCGGATCGCGCCGCCGCAGTCAATCACGCGGTCAACTGCACCTCGCCCCGGCGCGTTGCCTTGTGGGCAGATCTGCGCGCGCAGGCCATCGCACTGAGGATTTTATGTGGATACAATAAAGCCGATCGCGATCACCTTCGATCCGGCGAAGAACGCAGCCAATGAGAGGAAAGGCGCTATGCCACGAAAACCGAATCCGGAGCTGATTGACGACGAGAATCCGGAGTGGACCGAGGAGGACTTCGCACGCGCCCGCCCCGCGGCCGAAGTGCTGCGCGAGCAGTTCGGCGCCGAAGCCGTTGCGGAGCTGCTCAAGCCCAAGCGCGGCCGCCCACCCAAGGCGGCGCGCAAGCGCGCGACCAACATCCGGCTCTCCCCCGAGGTACTCGAGTACTTCCGCGCCACCGGGCCCGGCTGGCAGACGCGGGTGGACGAGGTGCTGAAATCGCACGTGGTGCGAGGCGCCAAACGCGCACCCGCCCGGCGCCGAAGCAGCCGTCGTTCGGCGCGCGCGTAGTTCATTCGATCGCGTTCGTCAAGACCCTGGAACCTTCGAAACCGTAGGAAAATTCCCACGCCTCACAAGTGCTCCGGCTTCAGCCCCGTGCGCTTGGAAATTCGGGCAAGCATCCGCGGCCCGATCTCCTCGCGGTCGTGAAACGCGAAGACGAGGCCCGCCAGGCCGGGAGAGGGTTTTGTGTGAACCGGACTGGCGCTTGAGCGTCCATCCGATCCGGTAAAGAGCCGCAAGTACGCGATTGGCCTTCGACCAAGGCCAAGAGGTCATGCCACGGCGATAGAGATGGCCTGAGGTCCGGTCTCGTTTTGTTCGAGGCGTCCCGCGAGCACCCGAAGAGCCAGCGCCTGAGCTTTCGCCATTGCCTCCTGGGCGGTGGCGCCGTACGCCAGAACGCCCGGTAGTTCAGGCACTTCCGCCAGCCAGCGCCCGTCCTCTTCCCGCTCGTGCTCGATGGTGAAATGCATATGGACCTTGCCAGTTGTCGCGATTCTACGCCCGCGGTCCTTATTTGCCACGCAACGTCCTATTGAGCGGCGCGCGGCTTCATGCGCGTCCGCTCGAATTAAAGTTAGGTCTAGTCCAACCACTCTTCTAGTGTTGAGCAATGTCGTATGTCCCTCTTGAATATTCTCATGGCTCTACCAGTGACGGCAGCGTCTGGATTGATTACTTCAATAACCGACGTTGAAGCCATCCACTTCCAGTATACGTCGAGCAAATCTGCGTCACTATCGGTGAGGCCGACTCCCCAAAACGTCATTATGTCTGGACGGAAGCGCACGATACCATTAAAAATTATTCTCGCTATGGCATGCTGCGCATATTTTTTATTGAACCGAGGCGGCACAATTGCCCGGTGACTGCGGAAATTATCGGCGCTCGATGGTACGGCGCCGACGCAGTCTGGGTGGGCGAACCGGAACGATTTCTCATCAGCCAGTAGATTAAATGAGCCGTGCGGTTTGGCAACTAATATGCTTTTCCGGCTAGACCGATGCGGCACATACGTAAGCTGATGCCCTTGTTGGATCGCCGCTATTTCGAACATAGGGTCATAATTAAGATTCAGTACTAAGTCTCCGTCTTCGAGTCTGCCCGAAACCAGTTTTCCGGCTTCCAACTGCTTAACTCCCACTCCATTCTCATAGAAGGCCTTGTTAAGTAGGAAGGAAAGCGGGTTGAGTATTCCGTGGTGGATCAAGTTTTCCCAGTCGCCTTCGAACTTTTTGCCTTTGTTCACCCAGCAGTACTCAAATAGCCGCTCAAGATTGATCAAGCTTTCCGGATCTTTTGCCAACTCAATGAATACAGAGGTTGGATCGTTCCCTGGATCAATCCCGTGCTCTGTTAAGTAGTCAGGCAACCAGTAGTTGAAGAACTGGAAAACCGGACCGTCCCACATCTTCTTTGCGAAGTTCGCGATGGTGGGAGGCCAGAACTCTTCTGGCGCATTGGCTCTCTTCGCCTCTTCAATACTTGCTCCGGCTCCGACCACTAGCACACGCATCAATGTCGCGGGCCTAACGTGGAAGCCAGCGGCGCGCGGCCACAGACCTTTGCAATCCACCGCCGCTCGCGCGCGTCCGCTGCGCTGCCGGGTTAGACGGCGCGTTGCGCATAGGCTTCTCGGACCTTTGGGTGGATGGCAACGCATTCTCGAAGAATCACGAGCCCGTGCCTCAACAGCTCCTCGCTACGCTCAGGCTCGAACCAGTGGCCGTTGAATTTGCCGCCATGGAAGAGATTGTTCCTGACTCGACACACTAACCGAAGGACTAACTCTGCTTGGTGTGCGTGATCCGGAGGCGTGGGCTCCCACTCCAGCCGGTCGTGATGTACGACTTGCTTCTTAGGGGGCTTGGCGAGGTAGTACGCGACCGCCGACTGCAGGGCTTCTGAATTTGGTGCTTCCAGCGTTTGGCGAACCTCATTTGCGAAGGCGCCCCAATTTGCTTTGGCGTCACGGGTGTTCTCACGAAGGCCGACAGCTTTCAAGCAGTACTCGCAGCGCGCAAATTCGCGAAAGAACTCATACGCCAGTTCGTCGATGCCAGCTGCGTTCATGGTGCCGTCCAATTTGGTGCCCAAACGTCCGCGCACCACTCACCCTTGCAAAGCGCTGGCGACTCGCACCTACTTGGAACGCCCATTTTTGTAATTGTCGTACTCCTCGCGCAGCCGCCCCATTCTTCGAAGCCGATCTCTTTCCCAGACCATTTCAGGAAAATCCATGCGCCCATCCGTTGCAAGGATCGCTTCGCATGCCGACCTAAAACCCATCTTGAAGCCGAGGTACAAGCCCGCAAACGCTGCCAGCCCCAACAGTACGAGTAGTCCTGTCGTCGTCATGTCACCTCAGTTGCTGTGGCCGTAGCATGCGCTCCGGGTAGAAGGCGGACATCGCCGTCGCTGCCACGACACGTCTGCGCGGTATAACGCATGCAATCAGCCGGCGAGCGAGCGCAGCTCGCGAAGGTCGGCTGAATTGGAAGGTTGGGCATCGTCAGGGACCTCATTTAGTCCGATTACGGACGACTCTATAGGAGCGAAACGCCAAGCGCCCGGCGATAACTGAAACCCCCTTTTCCTCTGGCGCAAGGGCTGACATAAGATCTTGCTTCGTGAGCTTGCTTCGAGGTCCAATCACAATCTCTCGCAATGCCAGGACATTACAGTAAGGAACAAAGTATCTCGGACCGTCCGTCTGAATTGGACCTACTGGCTGAATGTGGGCGAGATTAATGATTAGCCTCACCTCATCTTCGTAGCGCCAGTGGCGATATTTTGTCGTGATGAGTTTGAACCCGAAAGAATCGTTGTCAGTTAGAGGACTGGCGTTTTCTAGTTCCGCCTTGAGGCGACTTCCGACGTAAGTTACGTGCTTAGCCAGATGATCTGGGATATCGAATCCAAGGCATAGGCCGCGATGCTTATCGGCGTAATGACTCCAAAGTACGGGGTTACTCCACTTACGGCTAAAGCAAAGTAGGCCAACCGTACGGTTCATTTCGGGCTTTAGCTGGTGCTGGAAAAACGCGCGATCCTCTGGTGTCTTGAGGTCGACGCCAAGTAATTCAAACGGATCATTCATGTCCTCCAGCAACGCTAGCTTGAGACGGCGGCGTCTGATGGACTCAAGGCCCCATTGTTCACTGGTCAAATGATAGACGCGCACGTGCTTACGATGCCCAACGTTCCAAATGAGGGGCGCGAGCCAGCGCGCGAAGCGCGGCTGGCGAAGCGTCCCTCTCGATTTGGCGGTTAGGCGTCAATGCTATGTCTTCAGTGCTTTGATCTTGCCGAAATATTCGCGCA
>CAZYAH010000231.1:0-4028 GCA_964645595.1 uncultured Alicyclobacillaceae bacterium
CGACCAGTGAATTGGCCGCAAAGTGAACCACGGTGTCGACGTTGTGTTCACGGAGTATCTTTCCTACCTGTTCCGTGTCTTGGATGTCCACCTGGTAGAACGGAGCGTCGAGGACGGCTTCCCGGTGTCCTTGGCGGAGGTTGTCAATCACAACAACCTCTTCGCCGTGTGCAAGCAATTCAGCCACTGTGTGACTTCCAATGTAGCCAGCCCCGCCCGTTACTAATACAGTCACGTTTCTCCACCCTTTCAAGGCAAATCAAGATGTCTGTTCCGAAATGAATTTCAACCATGTTACACTCTACTATAACATCACATCAGTTGGGAGACTTCCATATTGAAACAGGCAGATTTTCTGATTATGGACGGCTCGTCCATGCTCGTGCGAGCCTTCTTCGCGAACTCGTACGGACGCAAGTTGATGCAATCCTCGCAAGGTGTATACACCAACGCAGTGTTCGGTTTTCTCAACATGTTGGTTGGAGCGCTCGACAGGGTACAACCACAGTACGTAGTTGTTGCGTGGGACGTCTCGCGAGATACGTTCCGCCGCGAGCTGTACAAGGACTACAAAGGCACCCGGGGCGAGCTCCCGGATGAATTGCATCCGCAGTTTACCACGGCCCAGGAGGTGTTGGACGCCGTTGGGATTCCCCAGTATGCTGACGATCGGTACGAAGCAGACGACATCATCGGCACGCTGGCTCACCGTGGCGCTGCGGAGAAACGGGATGTACTGATACTGACTGGTGACCGTGATACGTTGCAGTTGGTTCGCGAAAATGTGACCGTTGCCATCATGAAAAAAGGCATTACGGAAGTGGACTTGTATACGCCGGAGACCCTGATGATCCGCTACGGACTCACGCCGCAACAGATTATTGACTTGAAAGCCTTGATGGGCGACGCCAGTGACAACATTCCGGGCATTCCCGGGGTCGGTGAGAAAACCGCACTGAAGTTGCTTTCCGAATACCCTTCCGTCGAGGCGGTGCTCGAGAACTGCGGCGCTTTGAAAGGAAAACTGCGCGAAAAAATCGAGATGCACCGCGATTCGGCGCTCCTCAGCAAAAAGCTTGCCACGATTGTCACCGACGTGCCGTTGCCGTTCGCGGTGGAAGACTGCCGATTTAAGCTGCAAGTGCAATCCGCGTCGGTGAAGCTGCGCGAACTGGAATTGCACCGGTTTCTCGATCCGCTTGTACGTCTGTCAAAATCGAGTTAAATAATGGTTGACACATGATTCCAAAGTGGGTCATATTTCTTTTAGTTGACCTGGTCTTTGACCAGCATGTCGCTCAATACAAGTGGTCAACCGTCGTTCCCTCTCGAACTCCGGCACCACACGAAGACCCGCACTGAACACATCCAGGAGATCCGCATGATACACATCCAGCCGCTTCGACTCACCTCCATGGAAGTGACACAACAACGAAGACGTGGTTCGCTCGTTTCGAGAGAATGGCGACCTTGCTGATGGTAAGGAGGATCCTTGGATGCAAACAGTCCGCAAAACGCGTGTTGGGTGGTCGTTGGCCGCGTTGCTCGTGACGTTGTTGCTGACTTCTCTCGACCAGACCATCGTTTCCACAGCGATGCCGACCGTCGTCGAAAAACTCGGCGGAATGGACCTTTACGCGTGGGTATTCACCGTGTACATGCTCACCTCCACGGCAGTCATGCCGGTTGTCGGCAAACTGTCTGACATGTATGGACGGAAACTGTTTTATTTGTGCGGCCTGATCACGTTTATGGCAGGTTCAGCCCTTTGCGGTATGGCGCAGGACATGGTGCAACTCATCGTTTTCCGCGGCATTCAGGGCATTGGCGCCGGGGCGTTGATGCCGATTACGTTTACCTTGCTGTTCACCATCACTCCTCAAGAACGAGGGGCAAAATTACAGTCGCTGTTTATGGCGGTGTTCGGACTGTCGTCCGTGATTGGCCCAACCACCGGAAGTTTCATCACAGAGCACTTCAGTTGGAGATGGAACTTTTACATCAACATTCCTCTGGGCATTGTGGCGTTTAGTATCCTCCTTTGGGCATTGGTGGAGAACAAGCAGAGCGTCGCTCGAAAAATCGACTACCTTGGCGCGTTGCTGCTCGTCATCTCTACCGTTTCTGTCATGCTCGGCCTCAAGGAGGCAGGAACGGATTACGCGTGGGGCTCCTGGCAGGTATTGTCCCTGTTTGCTGCCGCGGTGGTTGCCGGCACCCTTTTCATTTTCGTGGAACGGAAAGCTGCGGAACCAATGCTTCCCCTGGAATTGTTCCGAAACCGCGTGATTTCCGGTGTCTCATTTGTCACGTTTGTACAGGGGGTCGTTATGTTTGGCGCCCTCACCTACATACCGATGTTCATTCAAGGCGTCATTGGCGGCGATGTGGGGGATGCCGGCAACCTGTTGACCCCGATGATGTTCTCGGTCATGGTTGGCGCGACCATTGGCGGCTTCACCATGAGAAAAGTGTCGTGGCGGGGCAACATGTGCATCTCCATGCTGATTGCAGCCGCTGGGTGCTACTTCATGGCGACGGTCCCGGCTACGGCTCACAAGTGGGATCTCGTGGTGTTCATGATCCTGATTGGCCTTGGAATCGGCATCCTCATGCCCATCGCGCAGACCGCGGTAACCGTCACTGCGGATGCGAAATATCAGGGGATTGCCACCTCTACAGTGGGGTTCTTCCGTGCCATTGGCGGTGTGTTCGGCACGTCCATCATGGCGACCATTGTGAACCAGCACCTGGCGAATGGTATCGCAGAGAAGACAGCGGGGCTCCCCATTCCGCCTGGCCAGATGGCGGCCATCTCGGACCCGCAAGTTCTTTTGCACGCAGAGAATCAGATACCGTCTGCCATCCTCACTATGCTGAGAGATGTACTGGCAGATTCCATTCACTTGGGGTTCTGGTTTGTCTTTGGAACTGCCGTCGTGTCCATCCTCGCATCTCTCTTTGTCGGAAATGCCAAATTCCGCCCGGACAAGTGGACCGAGATGCAGGAGAGGCAGCGCAGCCGCCTTGGCCAAGTCGAAGCGCAGTCCAGCGATGTGTGATTGATTGCCAGTCATTCGATAAGACACCCGCTTCCGGTAACTCGGGGCGGGTGTCTTTTTGACAGAGGAGTGAATCCCCTTGCAGTTGAATCCGGTGCGCGGTTCGCGCGTTAGCATTCGCCTTCTGACCGCATCCGATGCCAAAGCGCTGTGGTCCTACACAGTTCGAAACCGTACGTTTTTCCAGCCGTTTCAACCCTTGCGCGGAGAAGGCGAGTATACACTCGCTCGCCAACAGGAAAAATTGCAGGCTGCGGAAATTCAGGCTTCTCAAGACGCAGCATATCTGTTTGGAATATTCACCATCGAAAGTGACATGTTGATTGGGCACATTCAACTGTCCGGCATTATCCGAGGTCCGTTTCAAAACGCGTACTTGGGATATGCGATGGACCAAGAATACAACGGTCGAGGTCTCATGACGGAGGCGTTGCACTTGTGCATGACACTCGCCTTCGGTCCATTGTCCCTTCATCGGGTACAAGCAGCCGTGATGCCGAGGAATGCGCCGTCCATCCGCGTCCTAGAGAAGGTCGGATTTGTCCGGGAAGGGTATTCGCGCAGGTATTTGAAAATCAACGGCGAATGGGAAGACCATGTCATCTACGCCCTACTTCGCGAAGATTACCAAAATACCATCTGAGAGGAGATCTACAAATTTGGAACAGACCGGGTTTGTGGACGTCACCGGCGGCCGCGTCTGGTATAGAAAGGTGGGCGGCGACACGTCGGGGATTCCACTGTTGCTGCTGCACGGAGGGCCGGGTGGAACACATCTTACGATGCAAGCACTGGAAGCACTCGGCGACGAGCGGCCGGTTATTTTCTACGACCAACTTGGATCTGGGAAATCGGATCGGCCAACGGACAAGTCGCTGTGGACAATGGAGCGCTTTGTAGAGGAGCTGGCGCAAGTACGAGAAGCGCTTGGGCTCCACCGCGTGCACATTCTCGGCCACTCGTGGG
>CAZYAH010000232.1:0-4025 GCA_964645595.1 uncultured Alicyclobacillaceae bacterium
GTTCAGATCGCTTTGCTCCGTCTTCGTCGGCAGCCCGGTGGACGGTCCGCCGCGCTGAACGTCGACAATCACCAGCGGTGTTTCAGACATGCCCGCCAAACCGAGCGCTTCCATCATGAGGGAGAACCCGGGGCCGGACGTCGAGGTCATCGCCCGCACGCCCGCGAAGTTCGCGCCAATCGCCATGTTGACTGCCGCAATTTCATCTTCCGCCTGCAGCACCACGCCGCCGTGTTTCGGAAAGTGCTCCAGCAACCAGTACATGATCTCGGTCGCCGGCGTAATCGGGTAGGCGGCCAGCATGCGGCAACCGCCCGCCAGCGCTCCAAAGCCGACCGCCTGATTGCCCGAGGCGTACAGTCGTCCCGGACTCCCCTTCGGCTCTGGCATTGGGAACGAATAGGCAAAGTTGCTCTTGTAAAACTCGTAGCCTTTGCGCAGCGCTTCCATGTTGCTGTCGACGACGGCTTGGCCCTTCTTGCTGAACTTGTCTTCAATAACCGGAGCAAAGGCCTCCGGATTCAGACCGTGAATGGCTGCGCTCGCCCCGACCGCAACCAGGTTCTTCATAATAGCGTTGCCCGCTCCCTTGGCGAGATCCGTCAAGGGAATTCCACATAGGTGTACATTGCCATGTTCGGGAGGTGTGGCAGTAAACGCGCTGGAATCGTAGATGATGACGCCCCCGTCGACCATCTCCCGGCAGTTGTAGTCAATGGTCGTCTGGTCAAACGCCACGAGCACGTGGACCGTGTCGCCGTGGTGACGCACTGTCCGATCCGATGTGCGCACCTTGTAGTTGGTATGTCCCCCTTTGATCAGCGACATGAAGTGGCGGTACGTGAACACGTAGTAGCCCATGCGGTGCAAGGAGATGGCCCAAATCTCGCCCGTGCTGTCAATCCCTTCGCCTTGCTTGCCGCCGACTTTCCATCCAATCTCTCCCACCGTCAATCCCCCTTTGGCGCGGCGTCAGGCCGCCAAGGCCGCCCGATACATAAATCCCAGGGTCACTTGCTCATCCTATGGCCATGATGAGCACACGACTTCGCTACCTCAGTGTCATCGCGCTCACAGTATACGTTTGGCTGGGATCTGCGCTCGATGGCGATCCGGTGGTCCAACGTCGCGTTCGTAATCATGTTGTTACTCCTATACTAGCACAGAGGCTCGCGTATATGTATAACAGTTCTGAAAAATCACAACTAACGGGCCTTAACGTGTCGAAGCCTGCACTAAAACAGGTGCAAGCGCAGGAGTGTACAACAACGCGGGCGCAGGTGCCGGAACGTCACGCGGGCAACCGCCGCATTGCCAAGCCCGATGCGAAATCCAAAGTCATCGCTGCGGACTCCATTCAGGCGCTCGGGGAATTCCTTTTGACGGCGTACTCCGTCAGTCCGCATTCGACCGGAAAATCCCCATCGGCGCCCGACTACGGCATTACGTACAGCGGCACCCGGGCACGAGTGGGACACACAGTGGCGGTCGATCCCAAGGTCATTCCGATTGGCACCCGCATCTATATTGAAGGTTTGGGCTGGAGATACGCAGAGGATGTCGGTGGAGCCATCAAGGGCCATCACATCGATGTGCTCCTGCCGTCCGACCACGACGCCATCCTGTTCGGCGTGCGGCGCCATGTGAAGGTCTACGTGGAGAAGGGCGCGGTCCATCCGCGCCATGGAAAGTGAGACGCGATGCGTCAGGCAATCTCAAGGTAATTGCGGACTGCCGCCGCGTACGGTTGAAACAACGGACTATACACTCGCACTGCCTGAACGACTTCCGAGCCAGGCAGTGACGTGTATCCGCGGACCAACTTTTCGCGAAATGCCAGAACGCCCACGTAGGCCTCAAACCATTCTTTCGTTACGACGCCTTCTTCCATGAGGACCCGCAAAATGTCCTCGTAGCTACCCGGCTCCCGCATCACGAGCGCGTCAATGATTTCGTTTGCTGCGTCGACAGTACATTCAATTGCAACGTGCATAGCTCGTTCTGCCGCCCAGACGAGTGCCGGTCCTTCCCACTCAGCTTCCGGAAGTTCGCGAACTTCCATCAACCAGCTGGCTCTTTCCTCCAACGTGCGCAGTATGTGGTCAACTTTCTCTCGCAAACGCTCGGTGACAAACATCGCAAATCTCCCTCGCCTAAGAAAATTGGACAAAGTTTGACGCAAAACACAATCAAACGTTTTCTTGATTCTCCCCGTAAAGTATAATTGACAACAGCGGGTGACAAAAGACACCCTAATTCATCTCTGCCCCGGTAACAGCCGTGTGGATGAAAACGTCGACATCGCGTCCAAGAGAAGCCGAAGGCAAGGTGGCCCAAAGCAAAGTCCTGAGTCCGCAACCTTCGGTGAAACAGGATACGTGTGCCACGTCCCGGGCTGTGCCCGGACGGATCTGCATGTCCATCGGCAGAGCTGTACAGAGGAGTGGAAGAAGCATGCTAGAACAACTTTCCTGGAAAGTTGGCGGCCAACAGGGGGAAGGCGTGGAAAGCACTGGCGAAACATTTGCCATCGCTCTGAACCGCCAAGGGTATTATGTGTATTCATTCCGTCATTTCTCATCGCGGATTAAAGGAGGTCACTCCAACGACAAAGTCCGCGTCAGTCTCAAACAATTTCGCGCTAGCGCGGATCACACAGACATCTTGTTGGCGTTCGACCAGGAGTCCATTGACCTCAACGCAGGTGAAGTCCGACCGGGCGGCATCGTAATTGCCGACGCGAAGTTCAACCCAACGGCTCCGGACCACGTTCGGCTGTTTGTTATACCCATTACGAAAATTGCGGAAGAATGCGGTTCCGCCATTATGAAGAACATGGTCTCCCTCGGTGCATCGGCTTGCGCACTCGGTCTGCCGGTCGATATTTTCACAGACGTGATTGTCGAGCGTTTCAGCCGCAAGGGGCAAAAGATTGTAGATCAGAACATGGAGGCAGTTCGCCGTGGTTATGAATATATGAAAGAACTGGGCGGCGCAGATCCGGAATTCGCATTGAAACCAGCGGATGGCAAGCGCCGTTTATTCATGACCGGCAACGACGCCCTCGGACTTGGCGCGCTGGCGGCAGGCGCTCGCGTGATGCCTGCGTATCCCATCACCCCCGCTTCCGACGTGATGGAATACCTCATCAAGAAGTTCCCGAAGGTCGGCGGTGTCGTGGTTCAGACGGAAGATGAAATCGCCGCCATGACCATGACCATTGGCGCTGCCTACGGCGGTGCCCGCGCCTTTACTTGTACGTCCGGCCCTGGATTGTCCTTGATGATGGAAGCCATTGGCCTGTCCGGCATGACCGAAACGCCGGTTGTCATCATCGACACGCAGCGCGGCGGTCCGTCGACCGGTTTGCCGACGAAACAGGAACAATCCGACTTCCTCGCAGCTATGTTCGGAACGCACGGTGAAATTCCGAAAATTGTCCTGACTCCTGCCACCCCGGAAGAGTGCTTCACGGCAATGGGCAAGGCGTTCAACCTGGCAGAAAAATACCAGTGCCCCGTGATTGTCATGACCGACCTCGCGCTGTCGCTCAGCAAGCAGACCACCGAAATGCTGTCCCTCGATGACATCCAGATTGACCGCGGATACATCGTCAAAGGGGAAGACATCGCGAAACACGAAACGGCAACTGGATTCAAGCGCTACGAAATTACAGAAGACGGCATTTCGCCGCGCGTGTTCCCTGGCGCCAAAGGCGGTATCCACCACGTCACGGGCGTCGAGCATATGGAGACCGGCCGTCCGAACGAAACGGCTCCGAACCGCAAGGCCATGATGGACAAACGCATGCGCAAACTCGCAAACGTGGAATTGCCGGACAGCGTGGTCCGCACCGGCGACGCGAACCCAGACATCGTGCTGGTCGGCCTTGGTTCCAATATCGGACCGATTGGGGAAGCTGCAGATCGGTTGCGGGCAGAGGGTTTGAAGGTCGCGCACGCGCACGTGCACGCACTGCTCCCCTTCCCGACCAAGATGTTGACGGCTGCGATTGCCGATGCGAA
>CAZYAH010000233.1:0-2577 GCA_964645595.1 uncultured Alicyclobacillaceae bacterium
AGCATGGTATCCGTGGCACGGAACAGGCCGGATCCGCTTCGGGAACATACCAGGACCCAAAAACGGGCCTCCCCTTCTACAACCTCTATGGCCTGACGCCCCAACAGATTGCCCCTCTATTTAACGACGTAGACGTTGTGCTCTTCGACATCCAAGACGTGGGCAGCCGTTACTACACCTACATCTCCACGATGGCCTACTCCATGGAAGCCGCAGCGCTGGATCACAAACCGTTTGTCGTGCTGGACAGGCCAAACCCTATCAACGGTGAAACCGTACAGGGTCCCGTACTTGATCCTCAGTTCTCTTCCTTCGTAGGTCTTTTCCCAATCCCCGTCCGCCATGGCATGACGGCCGGTGAACTGGCTGAGTTGTTTAACGGCGAGTTCCTTGAAAAGGCGGTTGGCGTGAAGGCGGATCTACAGGTGGTGAAGATGCAAGGTTGGCACCGCGACATGTGGTACGACGATACGCGCCTGCCATGGGTGCTGCCATCCCCGAACATGCCGACGCTCGACACGGCAACGGTCTACCCCGGGCAATGTTTGTTTGAGGGTACCAATGTGTCCGAAGGGCGTGGGACAACGCGGCCGTTTGAGCTCATTGGCGCGCCGTACATCAAAGGGTACGAACTCGCCGATCGACTCAACCAATTACACCTTCCGGGTGTTGCCTTCCGCGAGGCGTACTTTAATCCGACCTTCTCAAAGTACGCTGGTCAGAACGTCGGCGGTGTGCAAGTGTACGTAACGGATCGAAACACGTATGATCCGATTCGCACCGCGCTGTCCATGATTTCCACCATAAAAGCGCTGTATCCGAATGATTTCCAGTGGCGCAGTGACAACTGGATTGACAAGTTGATGGGCACCGACACGGTCCGCAAGGAAATGGACGCAGGGGAGTCCGTCGATGAGATTATCAAAGAGTGGCAGCCTTCCCTCGACGCTTTCAAGAAGCTGCGCCAGAAGTACCTACTCTACAAGTAGGGGAGGGATGGTCCATGAAGAAGTATCTGCTGTCACTCGGACTGTGCGCTTGTCTAGCGGGATCGACTGTTCCTGTTTTCGGTGCAGCACACAGCGCGTGCTCTCACCCTCAACACCCTTGGGATGACCCTGGGCCCTCATCGGGAGTAATTCACAAGGGCTCTGCGGCGGCCGCTGGCATGACGCAGGCGCCGCTCGACGCCATTGACGCGCAAATTGAAACGGCGATTCAGAACAAGGTCATGCCGGGGGCTGTCGTCCTCATCGCTCGTCGCGGCGTCATTGTAAAGGAACAGGCGTACGGATACGCTGCGGAGTACCTCGATGACCAGTTTACGCCCATGCCCAATCCCGTGCCGATGCGTACGGACACAATTTTTGACCTGGCGTCCGTCAGCAAATTGTTTACATCGACCGCAGTGATGCAGCTGTACGACCAGGGAAAAATCAATCTTGACGATCCGGTCGCGAAGTACATCCCTGAATTTGCCGCCAACGGCAAGGAACAGGTCACCATCCGGCAACTGCTCACGCACACTTCCGGATTTGAACCTTGGATACCGCTGTACAAGATGGACAGCACACGGGACGAGCGGCTGCAAGAGGTGTTCAAGCACCCGTTGCAGTATCCGCCAGGCACGCACTACGTGTACAGTGATCTGAATCTCATTACCCTGGGTGCGCTTGTCGAGCGCCTTACCGGCGAGCGGCTGGACGCCTACGTCCACGACCACATCACTGCACCGCTTGGCATGAACGACACGATGTACAATCCGCCGGCGTCACTCAAATGGCGGATTGCAGCGACGGAATATCAACCGTGGACCAATCGTGGACTGGTGTGGGGACAAGTGCACGACGAAAACGCGTGGTCGCTCGACGGTGTGGCTGGCCATGCGGGCGTGTTCAGTACCGCGAAAGACTTGGCAGTCTTCGCGCAGATGATGTTAAACGGCGGCGTCTACAAGGGAAAGCGCATTCTGTCGAAAGAAGCCGTCAAGTTGATGTGCGAAAATCAGTTGCCGCAGTTTCCAGGTGACGACCACGGCCTTGGCTGGGAGCTAAACCAAGGATGGTACATGGACGCCCTTGGCGATGCGAACACACTGGGCCATACCGGCTTCACAGGGACATCCATTGTGGTGAGCCCTGACAACGACACCATCTGTATTGTTCTGACCAACCGGGTGCACCCGACGCGCAACACGGTGTCAACGAACCCGGTACGGCGTATGGTTGCCCGCCAAGCTGCGCTGGCTATCCCGGTGGACATTCCGTGGAAGGAGGGGGCTTGGTTTAGCGGTATGGGGGACAATGCGAATCACACCCTGACTGAGTTTGTAAACCTCCCCAACGGCGGGACCCTTACGTTTGACACCTGGTACCGTACCGAACCCGAGGCAGACTACGGTTACGTGGAGGCGTCGGCAGACGGTCAAACGTGGAACACGGTGGCGTCATTCACGGGATCGAGCGACTGGAAGTCCGTGTCCATCAATCTCCCTGCCGGCACTACACAGGTGCGCTTCCGATACAGCACGGACGCTACGGTCAACGGACGAGGCTGGTACGTCCATCACCCCATCAT
>CAZYAH010000233.1:2677-4006 GCA_964645595.1 uncultured Alicyclobacillaceae bacterium
TAAACCGCTCTCCACGTTGTCCGTAGCACCCATGCTTCCCTCGGTGCGTAGCTTATTGTTGATGCCACGTTAGTTCATCGGAGGAATTGGCATGGGATACTTTGTGACTGTCGAACCAGGCGTAAAAATATATGTAGAAGATGTAAACCCGGGTGGTAGCAGTACAATACTGTTTATACATGGTTGGCCGTTAAACCATAAGCAGTTCGAATATCAATTTAATGTTCTTCCTGCAATGGGATATCGATGTATCGGTGTTGACTGGAGAGGGTTCGGTAAGTCGGACAAACCAATGAGTGGCTACAATTATGACCGATTGGCAGATGACATCCGTACTGTCGTTGGTGCACTTCAACTCGACAACTTCACGCTCGTGGGGCACTCCACGGGGGGAGCCATCGCGATTCGTTATATAGCCCGACATCATGGCTACGGAGTAGATAAGCTTGTCCTCGTAGACGCTGCAGCTCCCACAGGCTTCACAAAAGAAACGGCTAATAAACTTCTGACTGAAACATTAAGTGACCGCCCCAAAATGATGCAGGGCGTAACGGACATGTTTTTCTTCCAGTACATAACCGGTCCATTCTCGGAGTGGTTCACTCAACTGGGATTACAGGCAGCAGGTTGGTCGACTGCGGCAATCATCGTCTCACTACGAGATGAGAAGATGTATCCTGATCTTCATAAAATCTTTGTCCCTACATTAATTATTCACGGCGTTCATGACAAGGTGATTCCATTTTCACAAGCTCAGGAATTGCATAAAATAATAAGAAATTCACAGCTTGTCCCGTTTAAATACAGCGGTCACGGCGCTTTCTGGGAAGAACGAGACAAGTTTAACCAGCTTTTGATGCAATTTGTCGGCGTATAGTTTCTCTCCAGCCAACGGGGGCTTGAGCTCAATAAGGATGCCCCGAGAAAAGGGGAGACAAATCGATGACAGGCTATATGAAAGAACTGCGAAAATTGGTTGGCTCTAGGCCAGTGATTATGACGGGAGCATGTACTATCATCGTCGACCATATGGGAAGAATTCTCCTTCAGAGGCGCACCGATGACGGAACATGGGGATTGCCGGGCGGCGCTATGGAAATCGGCGAAACAGTAGAAGAGACTGCTCGAAGGGAAGTTTACGAAGAAGTTGGATTGCGCGTAGGAAACTTGGATCTATTCGGAGTCTTTTCTGGACCCGAATTTTATCACCAATATCCGAATGGTGATGAAGTATACAATGTCGTGGTCGCATATATCACACGGGAATTTTATGGCGAACCTAGATCAGACTTGGAGGAGAGTAGCGAGTGTCGATTCTTCGGAATAGAT
>CAZYAH010000234.1:0-3987 GCA_964645595.1 uncultured Alicyclobacillaceae bacterium
AACCAGCCCAAGGAGCGCCCCATCATTCCCGACGGGCCGACCGCCTATTGGAGCACTCTGCCGGTCGCGGATTTGGTCAACGAGCTGAAGTCCGCGGGCATTCCTGCGGAGGAGTCATTTTCTGCCGGGACGTTTGTGTGCAACCACGTTCTGTACAGCCTCATGTATCGCCTGTCGACCGAGGCGTACCGGCAACGCGGCGCCATCGGCGGCTTTATCCACGTCCCGTACTTGCCGTGTCAGGCAGTCAAGCATCGAAATCTACCCAGTCTCAGCGTGGAAGAGGTTCGCCGCGGATTGCGCCTGGTGGTGGAGTATCTGGTCCGCTGACAAGCAGGGGGGGAACATGTTGGACGAGCCACCCCCGGATGCGCGTTGACGTCCGGGGGTTGCGATTTGTCTTCGATGGTTTCGCTGCAGGTGCTTTCAATGCAGGTACTTGGTGAAGAACGACGTGACTTTCTCTTCATACGCCTTGGGATTCACGTTGTACGCCTTGACGTGTTTCGCACCGTCAACAATCCACAAGGCGTCGTCCGGGTTGTTCTTTACCACGTTGTAGAGATCCTGGCTGTTGGACATCGGAATGGTGTCGTCGGCGGTGCCTGCAATCAGGAGCAACGGCCGCGGTTTCCACTGCGCGAGCCCGGAGAGCGGATTGACCTGGCGTGCGTCGAGGCCATTGATGACGCGGCACTCCCAGAGAATTTCCGGGGTGAACGGCCAATTTGGCAAGTGTGACCAGACCGGCAAGTTGTCCTCCAAGTAGTCGTACAGGTTGGCGAACGGGCTATCCGCAACCACGGCCTGAATGCGGTCGTCCTTGGCGGCCGCGACGAGCGCCGTTGAAGCTCCCATTGAAAACCCGATTACGCCGATTTTGTGGTACCCGTGTTGTTCGGCCCAGTCGACGGCGCCGAGCAGGTCGCGCACTTCGTAAAATCCGACGGAAACCAGGTAGCCGTCCGATTCCCCTTCATCCCGGTAGTCGAACGCGAGCACCGCGAACCCCGCGTCGTGCAACGCTTTCATGGTCGGCAACGCGGCGTCGATGTTGGCGCGATTCCCCTTGTAACCGTGCGAGAAAATGACGATTTTGTCCGAAGATCCTGCCGCAGGGATGAGCCACCCTTTCAGGTTCAGATGATCTTCCCGGGCCGAAAATGTGACGTCCGTGTACTTCATCCCGAAGTCGGCCGGTGAACCCTTTACGGCCAGGCGCTGCGGATGGGTCATGCTCCACCCGACGTAGTAGGACACGCCAAAAGACGCCAAGGCCATGACCACGACCACAGTGGCTACCGTCCATGCCAGTCGCTTCCACAGCTTTTTTCGCGGTCTGGACCCGAGCGCCTGCCAGACTTCCGACCTTGGATTTGTCACGGTCTTCTGTCCCCCTTTTACATCCGTCCCGCGAGGAATCTGTAGATTGCTGATGCTAGAATAATGCAATAAGCAGGGGAAAACAATATTTTCCGGATACGAAGCGGAACAAAAAACCTCCGTCTATAATTCGACGGAGGTAGCGAACAAAGATTCACGTTGTTCGACTATCGGGCAAAGTACATGTCGCCCATGACTTTAATCACTTGGCGGGTACGCACCCAGCTGTTGGCCGGGGTCTTGCTGTTTACGTAAAACACCAGCGCGTCCGGAACAATGTTTTCATGTCTGTACAGAACCGCTCGGGCGGCATCCCACGAGGCAGCGCTGGGAGTATGGTAAATCCACCCGTTCTGTACACACGTGAAGGCGTATTTTCCGGAGACCACCTGGAACAGGACGTCGTGGATATTGTTTGGAAACAGCGGGCTGTGTACGCGGTTCATGATGACGTCGCCGACCGCGATTTTGGTCTGATACGGTTCGCCGCCTGCCTCGGCTTCAATGGCTCTGGCCAACCACAACAAATCGGATGATGACTGCGCCGGCGCTGTGGCCGAATGGGATTGGCGTTTGGTCGGGGTGACGGCCTGGGCGCGCTGTGGCTTGGCTTGCTGTACCAGCGCTTTTGACGAATCTCCCCGTGCGGACAACGGCTGAGATTCTGGTTTGTGCGGGGGGGCAGTCGGTGGATCCTGCGAATGTTGTTCCAGTTGACGATTTTGCTCAAAGACGGTCGGCGACTCGACGGCGGAAGCGACAACAGATCCAGCGTCGGCTTGCGTGTCTTGAGCCGCCGCAGGTAGCGTGCCTTGCAGTGGATGGTGTACCGTCAATATGTAGGCAGTCCCGCAACTTGCGAGCAGCGCTGAGTAGACAAGACAATGTTTCAGGTATCGCACGTCATTCCTCCTCTATTTGTGACATGCCCTGAAACTAGACTAGCATGGGGATTCCGACAGAAAAATGCCAAATAGTTTCCAGTGGACGCCCGCGAGCGTCCAGCAATGTCGGACAGTTCAACGTCGGAACGGCGTTTTCGAGTGGAATAATGGTGGCAAGGACAAAATTGGAGGTGTACCACGTTGGGGGAATGGACCTGGCTGTTTACCAAATTTCCGGTAGCGGACATCGAGCTTTCGTCTCACCCGATTGATCCGCAGACTGCAAATGTGCTGGTGCGGACCGTGCGTGCCGTGCCGAATGCGGCGGATGAGTTCGAGGTGCGCGTGGCGCCGCACAACACTGCACCGTTTCGAGGCGGTCCGTGGATTCGCCGCTTTTCCAGCTCCGAGTTGACGCACCCAGGGGCAGAGATAGCCGCGTTTCGGGAAGAAATCTGGCGTGCCATCCAAAGCGCGACCGACCAAGCTGCGCCTTAAGGCATCTTTGGCGAGCACGCGTATTTCCAAAACTGCCTTGCGGAGCCGGAAAAGCGGGGCAAATGTCAAACAGCCTCGGACTTGGCAAATATTACACAAGTCCGAGGTTTTTCACATTTATTACACATGATTTTAAAATTGAATCGATAAAGTATGACAAACATTGTGTTGAATTTGTATATAGTATGTCATAATAGCGGTGGTAAGAACGACACAAGGAGTGAAACTGAGTGAATCAGGACAAGTGGCAACGACTGACACCCGTGGAGTTGATTGAAGCAGCCATTCGCAGGCGCGAAGGAGTATTGCTGGCCAACGGAGCATTTTGCGCGCACACCGGCAAGTTTACTGGACGGTCACCGAAGGACAAGTACTTTGTTGCCCACGCGGACTGCACGTTGCCATTGGAACAGCATCAATGGCTCAGTGAAGCCCAGTTTGACAACCTGTTTCGGAAAGTTGTCCGCCATCTCGAAAGCAAAGGCGGTTTTGTGTTTGACGGCGCAGTCAACCAGCATCCGCGGTATCGTGTCCCGGTGCGGTTTTACACAGAGTACGCCTGGCACAACCTGTTTGTCCAACGGTTGTTTCTGCCGGGTTCGGAGAAAGACAAGCCACTCTACACGGTCTACAGCGCGCCGACGTTGTACGCAGATCCGGCGACCGACGGCACTCGCAGCGAGACATTCATTGTGCTTCATCCACAACGCGGCATTGTACTCGTTGGCGGCACAGAATACGCCGGGGAACTGAAGAAGTCCATCTTTACCCTGATGCACCACCATCTGGCCGAACAGAACGTGATGCCGATGCACTGCTCGGCATCGGTTGGCAACGACGGAGATGTGGCTTTGTTCTTCGGCCTGTCTGGAACGGGAAAGACCACGCTGTCCGCGGACCCAGAGCGCAAATTGATTGGCGACGACGAGCACGGCTGGGGCGAAGACGGCGTTTTCAATATGGAAAACGGCTGTTATGCGAAGTGCATTGACCTGTCGGCGGACAAAGAACCGGACATCTACAACGCCATCCGGTTCGGCGCCGTACTGGAGAACGTCGTCTTCGACGAGGCCCGGCAACCCCTGTACGACGACCGCACGCTCACTGAGAACACGCGCGCCGCATATCCGCTCACGCATATCCGCAATGTTGAGCCCACGGCTCGCGGCGGACACCCGTCGGTCATCGTATTCCTGTCCGCCGACGCTTCGGGCGTCTTGCC
>CAZYAH010000235.1:0-3938 GCA_964645595.1 uncultured Alicyclobacillaceae bacterium
GAATCGTGTGCAAAATCGCCACGAGAAAGCCGATACCTGCAATCTGAAAGACTGCGCGAATTTCTGGCGTCATGTCCAATCCTCCCTCTGCAAACCGAGCAAGCCCACGCGTTTTCCGGGCAAGGCTCAGTAGAGTAACACTACGAGCAGCAGTCCGGTCAGCACACCGACGTACTGCCACAAGCGTTCGTGGCGGAGCTGTGACTCGCGTGCTTCCTTTTCCAAACCCGACAGATGGGAGATGGCCACGGTGAAGTGTTGAGTTTGATGAACCCGGTCGGACACTCCCAACGTCTTGCCGAACTCCCGCAGCACGTCAAAGTCCTGGGGACGCAGCGCTGCCCGCGCCTGACACGCACGAATCCCTTCTTCGAGGGCGTCGGCGACGGACATGTCACTGTCAACAATCGCGTGCGCAGCCTTCTGGAACACCACGTCGACGGGCGGTTGGCTCCGTTTCGCCACCTCCGCCAACGCCTGCGGCAACGGAGTAACGCTGTACTCAATTTCGGACTGCAGAAGTCGCAGTGAATGGAGCAGGGCGCGCAACTGGCGCGGGCGTTCCCGAAAATCCCTTGCAATCCGAAAGCCCATCAGTGTGCACGATCCGATGAGCAACCCGGCACCGACGACCTTAATCATCGGGCACTCTCCTTATCCCTCGCTGTGCTCCGCCGGTGATGGGAATCCCGCCTTCGTCCAGAATGCATTCCACCGTCCCGGGCCCGCGTCGACGGCTGAGCACCACGTACCGTTGAAATGCGCGCGTTTCAAACAGCGCCTTCATCGCGGGACGCACCATCCACTCTTCCAACGAATAGGCGTGCGCCGTGGCAAACACCGAAACTCCCGCGTGCGTCGCCTCGAGGATAGCGTCCCTGTCTTCCACCCGCCCAATCTCGTCGGTCACCACAACTTCGGGCGAAAGGCTCCGAATGGCCATCAACATGCCCTCGGCCTTCGGGCACCCGTCTAGGACGTCGGTCTGCGGACCGAGTCGGAACTGCGGCACCCCTTGAACGCACCCTGCAATCTCCGACCGTTCGTCGACGACCGTGACTTTCTGCCCTCTGCCCCCAGGGGACAGTTCTCCCTCGCTGACCGCTCGCACCAGGTCTCGCAGGAGCGTCGTTTTTCCACACTGCGGAGGTGAGATGATGAGCACGTTGAACGGCTTCCCGGAGACCGGGTGGACAATGTGTCTGTGCATCGACTTGGATGCGCCAACGTGTTCCTTTGCCACGCGAATATTTACCGACGTGATACTTCGTATGGTGCGGACGGAACCCGATTCGTACAGAACAGCCCGACCGGCGACGCCTACGCGGTGTCCTCCCGGCATCGTGACAAAGCCTCTGCGCAATTCGTCTTCCACGGCGTAGAGCGAAGCTTGCGTGACCATCTGCAACACGCGCGAGATGTGATCTTCCGTAGCGCACAAACCCTCTGCAGCATCGGAAGTCAGACCAGAGTCCCGGTGGAGAAACTGATTCATGCCGAGACCGCACAACTGGATGGGCTGTCCAAGGCGAAAGCGTATTTCTTCAATACGCACGAGTGTGTCCCTCGGCAATGACTGTATCCGCATCTGTACTTCGGGTGGACACACTCGAGACACCTGTTGCCACCACGAGCATCCGTCCAGTGCTGGGAATAGAGCATCGCTTGCCACGGGCTTTGTCCACCTCCCGGTTAGTCCATGTATATGGACAGCCAAAAACGGATATGCCTGATGGACCAGGGGGGGCGCCGGAACTTCTCGTGTGCAGACTGCATTGAATACAGGAGTGAAAAAGTGAGCAGAGAGGGGGTTGTCGATTGGACATCTCCGTGATGATACGCTGGATTGTCGTGTTCTTGGTGATATTCATCTTGCTTATGTTCTTCGTCTTCAGTCTGTTGAAGAAATCCACTGCGCAATAAAGCCACGCCCCGTGCGCCGTCCGCTGTACCGGCAAGTCCCAGCCGGCCCGCATGTCGCGGCACGGCGCGGGCGTGCTCAGCTCTTGGCTCCGTACAGAATGCACCCTACGCCCACGACAATCCAGACCAGTTTTCCCCAACGAATGTCATCGGCGACGCCCAATACCCCGAGAAACGTCACCGTCACCAGCACGACGGGCCCCACGAGCGCAAGCGCTGCATTGACTTGCAGTGCCTTGCTGGCTGTACCAAAGTAGAGCATCAGAAATGCCCCCGTCATTTCAATCAGGCTGGAAAGAAGGCGAATTCCCGCCATCCCCAGGACAACCTTTTCGGCTACGTCAAACATCGACCTCGCTCCCTTCGCTTGTCCTATATGCAAAGCGTCCCGGAAGAAGACCTGTTTTGGGCAAAAGAAAAAGACTCCATCGCAAATGCGACAGAGTCTCGGTACGAGAACCACGGTGCGTTTCTACTTTGACAGCGAAAGCTGGATGGGCGAATCGCTCATGCCCGGGACACGTATTCTCCGGTCCGCGTGTCGATGACGAGGACATCGCCTTCGTTGACGAAGAACGGAACTTGCAGCGTGTATCCGGTCTCCACAGTCGCCGGCTTGCTGCCACCCGTTGCGGTATCTCCACGGATGCCCGGTTCCGTAGCAATCACTTTCAGTTCAACCGTGTTCGGAAGGTCAATACCGATGGACTGACCTTCGTGCATCACCACGTAGCAGTTCATGTTTTCCTTCAGGAAGTTCAACTCGTACTCGAGTTGGGACTTGTGAATGTTGATCTGCTCGTAGGTTTCCGTGTCCATGAACGTGTAGTTGTCGCCGTCATTGTACAGGTACTGCATTTCGCGCGTTTCAATGCGGGCGCGCGGCACCTTTTCGCCAGCCCGGAACGTCTGTTCCTTCACCGCGCCGGTCTTCACGTTTTTCAACTTGGTGCGGACAAACGCAGCGCCTTTTCCCGGCTTAACATGCATGAATTCAATGACGCGGTAAATGCCGCCGTCCACTTCAATCGTAGTACCTGTGCGAAAATCGTTGCTAGAGATCACAAATAAAACCTCCTGTATCTTCAAAACCGAATGACCATAAATATCAAAACATGCTTGCTGCCGAAACGCAAGCTGTTCTTACAATTTCCCAACTCTCGATTGCATAATCATTCGCCTGCGGCCACTTTCACCGACGTCATCACTTCCCGGTGCAGTTTAGCAGGTACCGCGCAGCGAGCAAGTATCCCTCCGTGCCCAGTCCAGCAATCTGCCCCGTCACCACCGGCGCAAGGACGAGTTTGTGGCGAAACTCTTCGCGCTGATGAACGTTGGATATGTGTACTTCCACTGTCGGCCGCCGAATGTCCGCAAGGCAGTCGCGCAGCGCGTAACCGTAGTGGGCGAGAGCCCCCGGATTAATGATAATCCCTAATGCATCCGGCCCGAACTCCTGTAGGAAGTCAATCAGAGCGCCTTCCGAATTCGATTGAAAGCTGCGAACCTCAACGTTGTGAGATCTTGCCAGTTCCGCGACACTCGCTTCAATGTCCGCGAGCGTCGTTGTTCCGTAGATGGATGGCTCCCGCTGCCCCAGGCGATTGAGATTAGGGCCGTTCACGAGGAGAATATACTTCTTCTTATCCACTGGACTTCAGGCCCCTTTCCTTTCCGTCATACGCTCGTTGCCATTGTAGCACAGCCGGAGCGTCGGGGGTCTGTTCACACGACTGACACGTGGACCCGCAGAGTGCTGTATAGTTGTAACTGTACTTATTGCCCAACCGCCGCAGCGGGCAGCGCTCGCGCGTCGCGATCGCCAGACAATCGACCATCGATTCGGCAGTAGCCAAAGCGACTGCAGAGGAGGAAAATCCGTGTTTGACTTGTGGTTCGTCCGGCACGGCCAGACCGACTGGAATGTGGAGGGCCGCTTGCAGGGCTGGCTCGATGTTCCCCTAAACCACGTCGGCCGCCAGCAGGCGGAACGACTGGCCCACGCAATCCGAAAT
>CAZYAH010000236.1:0-3935 GCA_964645595.1 uncultured Alicyclobacillaceae bacterium
CCGTCAGCAAGCGGCACAGATTGGCATAGCCGCGCCGGTTTTGCGCCAGCACCGTAAGATGAGAGTTGTCTTCGAGGGTAATTTCGGCTCCGGAAATAGGTTTAATGCCGTAGACGGCCGCCCAGCGGTGGAAGCTCGGCAAACCGGCAATCGTGTTGTGATCTGTGAGAGCCAAGGCAGGCATTCCGTACAACTTCGCCTGGCCCACCAGGTCCTCCAGCGACGAAGCTCCGTCCAAAAACGAAAAGGGGGAGTGGCAGTGCAGATGAACAAACACAATCGCTCCTCCTTTTCACAACTTGGTCGAAACTGATGGATCCAAAAAGGGGCAGGAACCCAGGCGCTCTGTCAGTCCCAAACCCGGTAGATATACCAGTTCTGCCCCGTGCCTTCGAGATCAAAGACGAAATTCTGTTCGGTCAGTACGCGCAGCAGTTTCCGCGAACCCTCTCCTTCCCACCAGTTCCCCATCTCCAGCCACCTGTCAATCACTTCGCAGATCTGATGCACATCCTCGCCGTCCTGAAAGGAGAGCGGTTCTCCGTCGCGCCAACTGCGAACCTCTATGGGGCGATGGATCAGCCGAGTCATAATCTCCCTCCTGAATGGACAAATCCCGGGGCTTAAGTTGCACTCACCCGTTTTGCCTGACCTGTTCAAGGACGGCCTGCAAGCGAAGCTCCCGGAACGTTGGGTGCAATCCCACTTGCAATCCCTTGGGAAACTTGCGGTTGACCTGTGTCAATAAACGCCCCAGATCCTTTTTCTGCTGCTCTTCTGCAGGAATGAACGCTCCGTTTTTGAGGACAAACGAAGTCTGAACGGACTGCAGCGGTCGAAGCTCTTCTGCGTAAATCTCCAACATCTGCAGGCGGGCGCCGCGGCAATCCTCGATGCCGTCGACGAGTGCGGCCCGCAGCGCTTCCGCTGTATACACAGGCTTCTTGGCCACTTTTTCAAACGCCCCGCCGGCGGCGTCTGTCTCCCACGCCATCCCGACTTTCAGAGCTCCAAACCCCGTTTTCTGCAATTCGGTTGCCAATGGCAAAACAAGCCGCTCCATGATCTCCGGAAGAGCAGACAGGCCCACTTCCTCCCCTAACGTTGCACGCCAGACTTCCCGCATGCGCGCGGGAGGGTAGTTGACGTGAACGGAACCGCCGGGAGACTGCTTTAAAAACCGCGGCCACAAGAGCGCTTCCTTGCCAAACTGGCGAATCAGCCGTTCACTCGGGATCTCTGCCAGTTCGTTCATTCGGGAAACGCCCAGTTTTTGCAATGCCGTCCGCTTTGCGTCCGGAAGTACCCAGAGCGCGGCAACGGGCATATTTCGAATCCACTCCACCAAGTCTGAGGGCCCTCGTCGGCCCCACTGCGCCAACCCTGGCGAGATCAGCCACTGCTCCCTTCCGACTTTGTAATACACAGCGCCCGGAACCCGTTCCATTCGGCTCCACACCCATAACGCGCGGGCCAAAAACGGATTCTCGGCGAGGCTGACGCGAACGCGCTGTTCGTCGGACAGTCTTTCTTCCACCGTCGACAATAATCTCCGGACTTCCCGCAGCGGCGGGTGCTTCCCCGGAATTTGCAAATAGAAAGCCTGTTTCCCGACCGTCTCCAGCCAAGGGGAAACGTTCCACAAAACGCCCCAAATCGACTGCATGAGCGGCGGCGGTAAATCCGGTTCGTCTTCGAGCACCAGCGATGGCAGCAGGGCCTTGGCCACATGAATTGGCATCCCCGGCTGAATCCCTTTGCCGCGGGCGGACACAGAGGCATCGGTCACCGCGTTGTGGGCGACCGTCGCCCAGTATCGTTCCTGAGAACGGCCAAGGACGCCCTCGGCTTCTCCGTAAAGCGTAAAACGCATGCCTGTCACCGACTTTCATGAGAACATATGTTCCCCTCGTGAAATAATTATATGCTCGCCGCGGAGAAAAACAAACATATGTTCGCATAAATGTTTTTCCCGCGTTGGAAAAAACCTTTTCACTTTCTGTGAAACGTTTTGGTCGGCACCTGCGTCTATAGAGATGAAAAGACAAACGAGGAAAACAACCAGTGGCCCGCGCATTCCGGATGAAAAGAATTGAAATTTTCAATCCGGGAAATTCAAAAAAGAAGGGATAATGAACATGGGATTCGGATTTGTTCTTACCATCGTATTGCTTGGGATGGTCCTCGGACTCGTTGCCCGGCAAACCCTGGCAAACACCGAAAACGAAACTGCGGAGGTCAAGGCGGACCTGGGGCCGAACGCCGACTCGTCCTCACCTCATTCCCACGCCATGTAAACCTCTTTCCAAGACTGCCAATCGACCCGGTTCAGCTCTGGCATCACCTTGTGCCCGGAAGCAGACCTAGGCTCGCTGGGTGCTTCCCCTTGGAAGCAAGAGATCTCCTCTTTCGTCCAAGCCAGGCCGAGATCCAACTGGACACGGTCGTCCGCAAGGGCTGCACTCAATACCTCCCTGGCCAATGCCGAACTGAGCAGCTTGGCACGGTCGAGAACTTTGTCGACATCGAGTCCAACGTACTTGAAGGCGGCAAGCGGAGTTTCCTGTATTTCACCCACCATGTGCCAGATCAGCGCAGCGACGTGTACACACAGCGGTTCCCAGTCCAAACACGTACAGCGCACGCCGGAAATCCACGATTCCACCGCCGTCTCGCGCGGAAACAGGGCCAATCCTGTCTGATCAACAAATGCCAGAAAGTCAGAATCCCACACCTTTGCGTACAGCGACGCCAGCCAGTCCGTCCGCCGCGACAGCCAGGCGGCAACCTGATCTGCGTAGTTCACCCACCAGTCGACACAGGGCACCGACACGCGGTATCCCTTGGCATTTCCGTTGCCCGCCTGGACAACGGCGGAAATCGTCCGGTCCGACACCACAACTTCGCGGACGCCACCCTGCCTTGCCGCGACCTTTCCCCGCCGCAGTCGGCCCTTCTCCACCTGTCCCAGCACAATCGACCATTTCCACTCCGCCAGACATTTACGGGTTACACTCCGCTTCGCCATTCTTCCTCCTCCAACGCAGCCCGCACGTCGAGGGCAAACAGCTCCTGCAGCGCGGCGTTGTCCAGTTCCGTAATCCACGCTTCCGAGTTCCCCACAACCAGGGATGACAGCTTGCGCTTCGACTGAATCAAGTCGTCGATCCGCTCCTCCAAAGTACCTGGGCAGACCAGCTTGTGGACTTGCACGTCCTTCACCTGGCCAATCCGAAACGCCCGATCCGTCGCCTGGTCTTCCACCGCCGGGTTCCACCATCTATCATAGTGGAACACGTGGTTCGCCCGCGTCAGGTTGAGACCGACGCCCCCTGCTTTCAGGGACAGCACGAGGACTTTGGCCGGGTCTCTTCCCGATTGAAAATCCTCGACAATTCTTCCGCGCTCGCCCGCGCTGAGCCCCCCGTGCAGAAACTTTGGCTTCCAGCCAAACCGCTCTGCCAACGCGTCGCAGAGCAGCGCGCCCATGTCCCGAAACTGCGTGAACACGAGGGCGGACTCCCCGTCGCTGACCACCGTCTCGAGCAAATCCAGCAACATCTTCAGCTTGCCCGACCGCTCGATGCTGCCACTGCCGCCAATTGTGAGACAGGGGTGATCACACACCTGTTTCAATCGCACCAGCGCCGCGAAGATGTGGCCGCGCCGGCGGATCCCCTCCGCTTCCGGCAACGTTGCGAACAGTTGGTTGACAATCGACTGGTACAACGCCGCCTGCTCGGCCGTCAGCGCCGCGTACTGAACATACTCCCACTTTTCGGGCAACTCCAGCTGAATCTGCGGATTCGTCTTGCTCCGCCGCAACAACACGGGCCTGAGGAGTCGCTGCAGGCGCTCTGCCGCCCGCTTGTCTTGACCAGCCGCCAGCGGTTGCACAAACGTCTTGCGGAACCACTTTGCCCCGCCCAGATAGC
>CAZYAH010000237.1:0-3929 GCA_964645595.1 uncultured Alicyclobacillaceae bacterium
ATGATTGCGGCGGCCGGGACGTATGTGCTCCAGCGGGGCGTTCAGCACACGCTGGCGTTGAACGCGCACGCAACGCTGTCGCTGTCCGACTGGCAGGCGGGCAAGGTTTAGGCGGCTGTGTAGATTTGATCTGCGGCAGGATTTTTCCACAGTCTGTGGAAAGGACACCTGTGGATATTGTGGAAACGTGTCGAAACACGCGGTATATCTACAGTTTGTGCTGTGGATAATCCTGTGGACATTGTGGATATTTGCACCTTTGATACGATATCTTTTACACAGGGAGGTTGATTGGAAATGAATGTCGCGAACTCCATTCTTGATCTCATTGGGAACACGCCGGTGGTGAAGTTGAATCGCCTGCCGGAAGAAGGAAGCGCGGATGTGTACGTGAAGCTCGAGTGGTTCAACCCAGGGGGCAGCGTAAAGGACCGCATTGCGAAATCCATGATTGAAGCCGCAGAACGCGAAGGAAAATTGAAGCCAGGCGACACCATCGTCGAGCCGACGAGTGGCAATACGGGAATTGGTCTCGCCCTGGTCGGAGCGGCCAAAGGGTATCGAGTGATTTTGACCATGCCGGAGACGATGAGCCAGGAGCGCCGCAACTTGCTGAAAGCGTACGGCGCGGAACTGGTCCTCACGCCGGGCCCCGACGGGATGCGGGGAGCTGTCGAGAAGGCGCGTGAGTTGGCCAACGAGCACGGCTACTTCATGCCGCAGCAGTTCGACAACCCGGCGAATCCGGAGATCCACGAGCTGACCACAGGGGAAGAGATTGTGCGCCAGATGGACGGCCAGCTCGACGCGTTTGTCGCCGGGGTAGGAACCGGTGGGACCATCACGGGGGTCGGCCGCGTGCTGCGCCGCAAGATCCCGTCCTGCAAGCTCATCGCCGTCGAACCGGCCGCGTCGCCGATTCTGTCGGGAGGCAAGCCGGGACCGCATAAGATTCAGGGAATCGGCGCGAACTTCATTCCGAGTATCCTGGATCGGGATATGTACGACGAAGTGCGCACGGTGGAAAACGAAACGGCGTTTCAAGTCGCCCGCCGCGTAGCTCAGGAAGAGGGAATCCTGGTCGGGATTTCGTCCGGCGCCAACATCCACATTGCGCTGCAGGTTGCCAAGGAACTCGGCAAGGGCAAGAAAGTGTTGACCGTGTCGCCGTCGAACGGAGAACGGTACCTCTCGACACCGCTGTATCAGACGGAGTGACAAGCCGATAAATCAAGGAGCGCGTGTCATGCGAAAGCCGATTTGATCCGCCTCGTCAGGGGGAGACCCCTCTCAGCAAATTTGCGGAGCCTGTAGGGGCTCCTGACGAGGTGACAATTGAAAATGAAGGAATGCCGGATGCTGTTTCGCCGGCGCGACTTTGGCCTATTGGCCGCGGCGGACGCCATCTCGCTGTTGGGCGACCAGATTGGCTGGATGGCGTTGCTGTGGTTCGTCATGACGACGACACAGCAGTCGTACAACATGGGCGCGCTGGCGTTGTGCTTCGGATTGCCCGGAGTCATCCTTGGGCCTGTGGCGGGCAACATCCTGGACCGTTGGCCGCGCAAGAAGGTGTTGATAGGCGCCCATCTGTTGCTCGGCGCCATCTTCACCGCCATCCCGCTCTTGTACCACATGCACCGCCTCGGGCTGGTGACGCTCTTCGCACTGGTTTTGATGGCGGGATGTCTGACAGCGTTCACCACCATCGGCTGGATGGTGATGCTGCCGAGCGTGGTGGCGAGTGAGGAGTTGGCCGCGGCCAACTCGGTCAGCGAAACACTGTGGCAGACGGCTGCGCTGGTGGGGCCGGCGGCCGGAGGAGCACTGATTGCGGGCGCTGGTGCATCAACAGCTGTGCTGTTGGACGGCCTTTCGTTCTGGCTGGCTGCTCTGTGCCTGCTTCCGCTGAAGGAACCAGAGTTCGATTCAAACGGTCGGCCAAACTCCGAGCGAAAGACACGCGTCAAAGGCGACAAGGGTACGTCATTCTGGCGCGACACCTGGAGTGGTTTGCGGTATCTGTACGCGGCAAAAGCCGTGTGGTGGATCACTCTTGGCGCCCTGTTCCTGAACATGGCCTACGGCTTGCTGGAGGTGGCGCTGCCGCTCTACGTGCACGGCGAGCTGAAGGCCAGCGCCGTGGTGCTCGGGAGTCTCTGGCTGATCTACTTCCTGTCTTCGATAGCGGGAGCAGCTGCGAGCGGGTTTGTGACTATGCGGGTCCGCCAGGGGATGGCGATGGGCTGGATGGTCATCGGTTGGGGCTTGAGCCTCGTGCCGCTGATCTGGCTGCATTCGCTTTGGGTTGGCTACGCAGCGATGGCGCTGGCAGGATTTCTGTTTGCAGGGTATCCGCCGCTCGCCCGTACGGCCGTCCAGCGCCTCATCCCGGCGGAGTACCACGGGCGGGTCTTCGGCGTGCGCACGTCGGTGATTGCGCTCGGGGTACCTACCGGATCGTATCTCGGCGGAACCGTAGCCCATTGGATTGCGCCGTCCGCTGCAATTGGCTGGACGGGGGTTGGGATGCTGGCTCTCGGTATCCTGTTGATGGCTGTGCAAGAGTTTCGCGAGATTGGCAAACAGGGTGGCAGTTAAGCCACCCTTGTTTCATAATCACTTGTGTTGGCGCAGTCCGAACTCGTTTCCGTCGATGTCGCGGAACTGAGTAAAGATCCCGAAACCCATATCTTTGGGCTCATCGATGTCGACTCCTCTGGCCTTGAGTTCCTCATATGTCTTGTAGATGTCGTCCGTTTGGAAAACAATCCCCACTTTGATCTGGTTCCAATCCGGCATCATTGACTTTGGGAAGATGGTGATGCAGCTTTCGGCGCCTGGCGGAGACAGCTCAATCCAATGCGCATTTGGCCCCATCGGGAGCTTCTTTTGGACTTCGAACCCGATTTTCTCAACCCAGAACTTTTCCGATGCTTCCTGATTATCAACATACACGGTGACCGTAGCAATTTTGTTGAACACGGCACTCCTCCTTCACACGAATCGCGTTGGACTGCATTAACGCACCAACAAGTAGGATAGCACGATAGTGTACTGCTTGCTCTGGCAACCCACGACAGCTTGATGGTGCCACGTCTACCACAATCATTATCCATCTTTTTGCAACGCATCGTATCCAAAACGATACAATTGGAGTCACGTGATGCTTCATTGTTTGGTACAATCAGGGTAATAACTTTGTGCGGGGGCGAGCCGTGGTGTCAAAGGAAAAGTCTCAGCTGGACCGGATTGAGGAAATGGTCGCGCAGTTGATTTCGATTGTCGCGGGCCAGAGAACCGAACTGCAGAAGTACCATGCGGAGATGCAAGACTTCAAGGCCGAGATGCAAGAGTTTAAGAAAGAAATGCTGGAGTTTAAGAAAGAAATGCTCGAGTTTCGATCCGAAGTGTACCGACGGCTTGACAGACTGGAGGGCCAAGTCGTCCTGCTGAGTCAACGTATGGATTATCAACGGGACCGCATTGCCAAGGTCGAAGAGGAAGTTCACTTGCTGAAAACGCGCTAGTGGCTCACAGACAGGACTGGGCATGGAGACATGTCCAGTTTCGGTGTGTCGTCGACCAGATCTTGCTTCCCGAAGTTATTATTATCAAACCGAGGTGTAGTGCTGTTGGAGATACAAGACACTTCTGAACAAGCGCAGTGCGTAAGGGATCAAGAGACGAAGATTGAAATCAGCGGCGTCATTTCCATTAACTGCGGACTGGATGAGTTCCTTGACCGATTTATCCACTGGGTGGAAAGTAACGGATGGTCCTTCTGCGGTGGGGCAAAGGAATTCACAGAACCATGTGAGGAGTCAGCTGTGGAACAGCCCGCTCGGTGAGTTCAGCGCCAGAACGAAAAACAATCCACAAAGCACCGCGTTCCGCATAATTTAAGCGCAACATTCTATCCATGCATC
>CAZYAH010000238.1:0-3894 GCA_964645595.1 uncultured Alicyclobacillaceae bacterium
CTTCGCGGCCAATCCCCGACTCTTTCACGCCGCCGAAGGGCGCTTGGGCGGTGGACGGCATCCCGTCATTCGCACCCAAAATGCCGTACTCCAGCTTATCCGCGAGGCGGAACACTCTCCCCACATCGCGCGTGAAGAAGTACGCTGCGAGCCCGTAGCGGGTGTTGTTAGCCCGCTCTACGACCTCTTCTTCCGTGTCAAAAACCGAGATGGCAGCGACCGGCCCGAACGTCTCCTCCTGCATGACCAGCATGTCTTCGTTCACGTCCATCAAGACGGTAGGACGGTAGAAGTAGCCGCTAGTCCCCTCAAGCCGTCCGCCGCCAAGCAATACGCGAGCACCTTTCTGCACGGCGTCGTTGACGTGGCGCTCCACTTTTTCAACGGCGGCAGGTTCAACCAGCGGGCCGACCCTGACCCCATCCTCGAGCCCGTTGCCTACCTTCATACTGCCCATCATGGCGGCCATCTTGGTTGCAAACGCTTCTGCGACATTCCGCTGCACAAATATCCGGTTGGCGGATACGCACGTTTCCCCCATCCCGCGCATCTTGCAGGTGACTGCTTCCGCCACAGCCGCATCCAGGTCCGCGTCGTCAAAGACAATAAATGGCGCATGTCCTCCCAGCTCAAGCGATACCCGCTTCATGGTGTCCGCAGCCTGTCGCATCAAGATCTTCCCAACCTCGGTCGATCCGGTAAAAGACACCTTGCGAACCCGGAAGTCATCCATTAGCACTTTCACGAGAGATGGCGCGTCGTCGCCGACCACCACGCTCAGTACGCCGCGTGGCAAACCGACCTCTTCAAAGATTTTTGCGATTTCCAGCGCCGTCAGCGGCGTCAACTCCGACGGCTTCACAATCATGCTGCACCCGGCCGCCAGCGCCGGCGCAAGCTTGCGCGTGATCATGGCCGCCGGGAAGTTCCAGGGCGTAATGGCGGCAGTGACCCCGACTGGGCGCTTCAGCACCAGGATCCGCTTGTTGTTCGTACTGGCCGGGATGATATCGCCGTAGATGCGTTGCGCCTCCCCAGCAAACCAGTCCAAAAACGAGGCAGCATACGCAATCTCGGCGCGGCCTTCGGTGAGTGGTTTTCCTTCTTCCATCGTCAGGATGCGCCCAAGTTCGTCTGCCTTTTCACGCATACGGCTCGCAGCGGCGGACAGAATCCTGGCCCGCTCCGGCGCCGTGGTTTCTGCCCACGCCCGCTGCGCTGCGACCGCTGCTTCAATGGCCGCCTGCATCTCCGCGACTCCCGCGTTCGGAACCGTTGCGATGACTTCTTCCGTCGCCGGGTTAATCACCTCAAACCGTTTTCCGTCTGAGGCTTCCGTCCAAGTGCCGCCGATAAACAATGAGTACGGTTTCAGCTCCATGACGTAACCTCCGCACAATTCGATTCCATTGTTATCGTACTGCTTACCTCGCTTCGATGCCAGAAGAGGAGTCCAACACCCCGGTGTTTGACGGGCGGAGCCGGTGTAGAGCATAGACGATGATTCCAAGCACCACAATGGCGCCTGTCATCAACAGGACTTCATAATTCACGTACCAGGGTGCGGTTGGATTCATCGGACGCGCCAGATTAACAATCATGGAAACCCCGTAGAGGAACGCGAGGATGGCCACCGGCCAGAACCAACCGCCTAACTGGAAGCTGCCAGTCGGGCGAAACCCCCTCGCCCGGGCAATCATTGCGGCTAACACAACCAGTTGGAACGCGAGATAAATGCCAACCACAGCAAAGCTCGTGAGTATGGATTCCACTTTTGCTGACAAGCTGAGCACCACGGCGATGACGGCAGACAACCACAGTGCGTTGGTCGGTGTTTGGAAGTGCGGATGGATGTAGCTCAAAAACTTATGGCCAAATATCGCCTTGTCGCGGCCGTAGGAGTAGAACACCCGCGTCGCGGCAGCCTGGACGGCAGCCCCGCACGACAGGAATGCCAGGCAGACCATGACTAGGAATATACGGCTGGCGGCTGCACCAAGGTTGGAGGTGAGAATGTAATCCACCGGATTTGGCATTTTGCTCCCGTCAAGCGCCAACGCCAAGTCGGGTGTGGCGTATTCAAAGGCAAAGACCGACAGCATGGTGGTGAGTCCTCCCACGACCAGTGCAGTGATCATCGCCTTCGGGACCCGTCTTTGCGGATCCAGCACTTCTTCCGCCACGTCTGCCGCAGATTCGAAGCCGTAAAAGATGAATGCAGAGAAGAGCATCGCCATGATAAACACGGGCAGGTAACTGCCTTGCCCTTGTACGCCTTGTGTGGTGTTTACGATGGATGCGTGCTGATGGCCGAAGAACAAGAGAACCACGGAAATGCCCACCGTCCCAACGGCCTCTACAAAGATACCCAGATTAATCAGAAATTTTAACTTCTGAACCCCCATGAAGTTGGCAATCGTTTGGATGATGATCATCACCAAGGTGATACCGATCAGCGTCCCTTGCGATGGATTGGATATGCCGACGGCGGTTGCGACGTACGGAGACCCGCCGTAGTCAACTGCGGTAATGGTAACGAGCAGTGCCCACCCATAGATCCAGCCAACAAACCAACCATACCGCGAGCCGAGCAGGCGGCGTCCCCACTGATACAGTGCCCCTGCAAGCGGGAACGTGCCGGCGAGTTCCGAGAACACCAGCGTGACGAGCAATTGTCCGATAACGACAATCGGGATGCTCCAGAAGAAAGCCGGCCCACCAGTCTGAAAACCGAATGCGTAGAGCGAGTAGAATCCAACCACTGGGGACAGGTACGTAAACGCGACACCAAAGTTCGTGAACAGCTTCAATGTTCGCGACAGTTCTTGTTTGTACCCGAATTGTTCGAGTAACTTCTTGTCTGCCTCAAATTGCAGATTGTCGTTCACTCCACATGCCCCTTTCCCAAAAGATTTCGTATCACGAATCTCCCAACGTGATGCGCGGCCAGCGGTAGACGCATCTCCCCGGCATTTGAGAACGCCTATCCTCTGAACCACCCTGTGGGTTCCACCGCCAGGTTGACGTTAATCTGTTTCACTTCCGTGTATTCGTCCAGTCCGTAGGTGCCCAGCTCGCGCCCCAGACCAGACTGCTTGTACCCGCCCCAAGGCGCCTCGTTGTAGGTGGGATGGTAGGTGTTAATCCACGTGATCCCTGCACGGACCTTCTTTATCACGCGGTGCGCCTTCGCCACGTCACGGGTGAACACGCCTGCTGCCAGACCGTATACCGTGTCGTTGGCCAGGCGAATGGCTTCCGCCTCGTCCTGGAACGTCTGAATGACGAGCACGGGCCCAAAGATCTCTTCCTGAACAATCCGCATGTCGGTTCGAGTGTTGTCAAAGATGGTCGGGCTGAGATAGTATCCTCCTTCGGGCACGTCCGACGGCGTATCGCCACCGCAAAGGAGCGTCGCACCTTCTTCAATCCCGATGCGGATGTACGATTTTACTTTCTCGAGGTGCTGCGGCGAGATGAGCGGCCCCATTTCGGTCTCCGGATTGAAACCATCACCCACGCGGATTTTCTTCGCCCGCTCTACGAGCCGTGCCACGAATTCGTCGTGAATGGACGCTTCGAGCAACAGGCGCGAGCCCGCCGAACAAACCTGCCCTGCCCCGTAAAAGATGCCAAACAGCGCGTAATCCAGGGCTGTATCCATGTCTGCATCCGCAAACACGACATTTGGCGACTTGCCGCCCAACTCCAGCGACACCTTTTTGATGTTTCCGGCCGCCGCCTGCATGATCTTGCGTCCTGTCGCCGTGCCTCCTGTAAAGGCCACCTTGTCGACCAACGGACTTTCCGCGAGCGGTTGCCCCACGGTCGGCCCGGCGCCGAGCACAACGTTGACCACACCGTTCGGAAAACCGACTTCAGAGATCAGTGTCG
>CAZYAH010000239.1:0-3842 GCA_964645595.1 uncultured Alicyclobacillaceae bacterium
TCCCGCAACCGTAGACCCATGGCTTTGCGTCCCCCAATTTCTTGAGGTTTGCCCTTGGTGATCCATGTCACTTTATGTCGTATTTTTGTCTCCTGTTAGAATATAGGCAGGTTTGTTCATTTGAACAGGGACCTTTGTCCCGATTTTCCTGGGACTTTTGTCCCAAACGCGTTCATGGAAGGCACGGCATCAACGCAGCTCGGCTTGTCCAGTTCGAATTGCCCACAGTACAGCTTGCGTCCGATCCTTATAGCCAATTTTGTCGAACAGGGACGACCACATGTTGCGCACTGTCTTTTCCGCGAGGCCCAGAACTTGTCCAATCTGGACGTTGCTGAGGCCGTCGGCAGCGAGTTGAATCAGGTGGCGCTCCCGTTCGGACAAAACGACCGTGGTGTCCCACTCACGCAAGGCGTAGGCCGGCTTTCTCAACTCCTCGAGCACCGCTGGCGTCATCTGCGAGTCAATGTAGCAATTGCCGGTTGCAATCTCCCGGATGGCATCCAGCAGAATTTCTTCGGTGACCGACTGCAACAAATAACCGTCGCCACCGGACCTCAGGGCGTGGACCAGCACACTCTCCTCGAACACGGTCGGCAGCATGAAGAGAATGCGCAGTCGATCATTGGTCTGGCGCAGTCCAGACAACAGCTGTGGGTAGTTGTCGAACGCCTTGTGGTAGTCCATAATCAGCAGATCGATTTGGCTGTCCGAAGTGTCCAACGCCTCTTTCAGACAGTTGAGGTCCTGATATGCACCCTGGTACACGAAGCCGGGCTGCTCAATGAGTAGCGATTTTAGCCCTCTTTCAAACAACGGAGGCAACATCCAAGTAAAGACACGCACTGAGAACGACAAACTTTCCCCTCCTACACGTCGAGTTCCGTCTCGTTCCGAAACGCTTCCAGCACTGTTGGATGGTAGAATTCCCTCCGGTGATGAACGAGGTGATTTGCCGCCTGCACATGGCTCCAATCGTTGTGTTCAACCGATTCGACAAAATGTAGGGCCACTCCGATGCACTGGGCCATGGTCTGCATGTCCATGGTCAAATCGTCTGGCACCCGGGTGCGGCAGTAGCGCACCAAGGTTTGATGATACTTGGACCGTGGGTAGGAATCCAGCACACGCGCTCCGTAGTGCCCGATTTCCTCGCGCATGCTCTCGTCGCGCAACAGTTCCTTCGCCTCAGTCTCCGTAGCGGCCAAAGCCGTCAAACCGAGATAGGCGAGGCGGCCGGAAACGCGAAGCGTGGGCCAAATGTTCGCAAACTCTGGGACCAAGCGCTTTGCCAAACGCACGGAGAGGTTGTTTGCCAGCTCCGACCACCGGTACAGCGTTGGGAACATGGACTCGATGGTGTCGAGCAGAGACAATTGCTCCACAAACGTCTGCCACTGTTCCCAGTCGATGGCGCCCCGTGGAAACGAAATGTCCAACCTGGGCAGGGAGTCCGGCAATTCCCGCATCGACGCCCATTGGCGCCAACGGAACATCTGGCCGTAGTACAACTCTGCCTTCTCAATGCAGGCGCGAGACAATTCGTGGCGGTTCGCGTAGTACGCCAGCATTCCAATCAGGGACAAGGTGTCGGCGAGATCCACCCGCTGCTGCGCGCGCACCTGTCTCGTCCAAAGTGTGCCGAACAGCTTTGAAGCGTGCTGAATGGCTGACTCCGGGCGTCCGTGCATCAGCGAGATGCGCGAAAGCTCCTGCAGCGTCTCCGGCAGTTCGCAGAGCTGCACGGCCCGAACAAAGTATTCAAACGCCTGGGCGTCGTTTTGTGCGTATTGGTGTGATCTCCCGAGACAGTGAAAGCAGCGCGCCAAGTCGACCGGGGAAACCTGCCGGTTGTGCATCTGCGTATCCAAGTACGCCCGGATCTCCGCCTCGTATGCCAGCGCTTCATCCTGCAGATCGTACCGATTGAAGACAATCAGGCAGACCGTGATGGCAAACAGCGGATCGGCTACCTTTTGAGTCTGCAGCAGTTCTACAACTTGGCGCGCCACGGCGATAGCCGATTCGGACATGTCGAGCTCCAGCAGGACAAGTGCCAGGTTGCACAAGTACTTCGCGCGACTTGGATCTTGCGGCATTTCCTCCGCGACCATGCGGTTGAGCGGTTCAAAGTACTTCAGCGCTTCCTTCGGGCCATTGAGAGTGTAAATCGCCGCCCCGAGGCTGTTCCAGGCGCGCACCTTGTCGCCGTACGCCTGCGCACTCGCTAACTCCTCATTCCACAGGTCGCGCGCCGCATAGTAGTTGCCGCGTCGAAAGTGTTCCAAACCGACTTCCCACCGTCTATCCATGGCGAACGGGAACCTCACATTCAACACAGGTTCCACACCCCGGTGCAGACTCTACCTTCAACCGCCCCCCAGCCAGCGCAATTCGTTCCTGCATTCCTTTTAATCCGTAAGATCTCGTTTCGATATTGGCGACATCAAACCCGCATCCGTCGTCCTTGACCCGAAATCCGACCCAGCCTTCGCGGCTGTAGAGTTCGACGTCCACCGCCGTCGCCTGGGCGTGTTTATGTACATTGTTGAGCACCTCTTGGAATATCCGGAAGAGCGCTACCTCCTGCGTGTGGCCGAGCGCCTTGTCCGGCCACTCTCCACGAACCGACACCGGCAGGCCGAACAACTGTTGAAAACGCTCTGCGTACTGGACAATTGCCTTCTGTGCGCCAACCTCCAGCAAAGTAGGGCGCAGGTCGAAGATCATGCGGCGCACGTCGTTCACCGACATTCGCAGTAACCCCTGCAAACGCTCCAACTCGTGGATGGCCTCTGAGATCTTGTTTGATTGAATCAGCCGTTTGATAACCTCCAGCCGCATGGACGTGTTCGTGAGACTTTGGGCCGGCCCGTCGTGTATATCTCGAGCAAGGCGCCCGCGTTCCCGCTCCAACAATTCAATCATTGTTTCTCTGTCCTTGATCTCCATCCCTGTACCTCTTCCCCCACCGCACGACTCTATCTTCTGTCATTGACGTCCTGATTTTATCATAATTATACAAGAACCTTTTTCTGTGGATTGACAATATTCCTATAACTACACAACAATCAAAACGCGCTGTAGAGAAAACAAGGGACTGTCCCCGAAGCACGTCTCGCGACGGCTTGCGAGTCAGTCCCTTCTCAATGTTATGTTATGCCAGTGTATCCGGCCTACTCGTTCGCGTCGGGCGTCTTGTTTACCGCCGTCTTCATTGCCCCGAGGGCGCTCAGGACGCCGATAGCTTCCGACGGAACGAACAGTGTGGTCGATTGGCCGTTGGCCATGCCCTGCAGGGCCTCAAACGACTGATACGTGAGGATATTGGCGTCGAGACCGGCCTCGCGCAACATCTTGATGCGGGTCTGTTCCGCCTGTGCGACGAGCCGGATGGCTTCGGCGCGCCCCTCTGCTTCCAGTTGTTGAGCCTGGCGCAACCCTTCGGCCTCGCGAATCCTCGACTCTTTCTCGCCTTCCGCGCGCAGAATGACGCTTTGCTTCTCGCCTTCGGCCCTCAGAATCGCCGCTTGCCGCTCGCCTTCCGCCTGCAGGATGCTGGCCCGCTTCTCGCGCTCGGCCTTCATCTGCTTTTCCATCGCGTCCTGAATTTCGCGCGGCGGTTTGATGTCGACGATTTCCACGCGGTCGATGCGCACACCCCACTGCTCCGTGACCTCGTCGAGCGACGTGCGCAGCGCCAGGCTGATCTTGTCGCGGCCAGCCAGCGTTTCATCCAGTTCCATGCGGCCAACAACCTGGCGGATGTTGGCAGCCGTGATGTTTTGAATGCCCTGGACCACGTTGGCGATGTTGTACGTCGCCATTTTCGGCTCAATCAC
>CAZYAH010000240.1:0-3842 GCA_964645595.1 uncultured Alicyclobacillaceae bacterium
GTGTCAAGGTGCAGAAGGATGGTCGACAAAGCCGGTACGGGCAACCACAACAGGGCTTTAACTCCCGATAAGGCGTTGTACAGCAGCGGCCTCTGAACACTCCAGACGGAGTTAAGTCCATCGACGAAGACTGTCAGACAAAAGGCTGCACATGCGGACAGGATGAGCCACAGGATTTCTGACCTCCCCCTCTCGGAGACTTTTGCGCCAGCGAACCTGCGCAAAAGGGTCATCTTGTGACATTCCTATTCCACATGTGCAGGAAACATGTCTCACCAACAACGCGCCACTCTAACGCAACACGACCTAGGACTAGACCAGCAGGGCCTTGCTGTCGACTTCGTCGCGAAGCCGGCGCTCAAACTCATCAATGGACATGTGACCGAGATCGCCTTGCGCGTACTTGCGCACGCTGAGTGTACCAGCAGATTGTTCCTTCTCGCCGACAACGAGCGTGTACGGCACCTTCTGGACCTGCGCTTCCCGAATCTTGTACCCAATTTTCTCGGATCTGCCGTCCACTTCAACCCGGAATCCCTGTCTCCGCAACCGTTCCGCCACTTCCTCGGCGTAGGGAACGAATTCGCCAGCGACCGTTGCAACGCGGGCTTGCACCGGCGCCAGCCAGGCTGGGAACGCGCCCTTGTACTGTTCCAGCAAGAACGCCACAAAGCGTTCCATCGTTCCGACCACGCCGCGGTGAATCACCACCGGACGGTGCGGCTTGCCGTCTTCTCCGATGTACTCGAGGTCAAAGCGGTTCGGCAGATGGAAGTCGAGTTGCACTGTCGACAATGTCTCGTCCTTGCCCAGCGCCGTCTTTACCTGGACATCGAGTTTCGGTCCGTAGAACGCGGCTTCCCCCGGAGCCTCGACGTAATCGAGTCCAAGCTCATCCATCGCCTGTTTCAGCATCGTCTGTGCCTTTTCCCACATCTCGTCGTTCTGCACATACTTGTCTTTGTCTTCCGGATCTCGGAACGACAGCCGGTGGTAATAGTCTGTGATGCCGAAATCCTTGTACACTCGTTCAATCAACTTGACGACGCGCGTAAACTCTTCCTGAATCTGTTCCGGACGCAAGAAAATGTGTGCATCGTTCAGTGTCATGGAGCGGACCCGCTGCAAACCGGCCAACGCTCCGGACATCTCGTACCGGTGCATGGTTCCAAGCTCAGCAATGCGCAATGGCAAGTCGCGGTAGCTCCGCATCTCCGACTTGTAGACCATCATGTGGTGCGGGCAGTTCATTGGCCGCAGCACAAGTTCTTCATTGTCCATTTGCATCGGTGGATACATGTCGTCGTGGTAGTGATCCCAGTGCCCAGAAATCTTGTACAACTCCACGCTGGCCAGGTGCGGCGTGTACACGTGGTGGTAACCCAGGCTTTCTTCGAGATCGACAATGTACCGCTCGATGATACGGCGCACCTTGGCGCCGTTCGGAAGCCACAGTGGCAAGCCTTGCCCCACTTCCTTGGACAGCATGAAGATCCCCAGTTCCTTGCCGAGCTTGCGGTGATCCCGCTGTTTGGCTTCTTCCAACAAGCGCAGATGTTCGTCGAGCTCCGACTTTTTGGCGAACGCAACCGCGTAAATGCGAGTCAACTGCTCGCGCGACGCGTCGCCTCGCCAATACGCTCCCGCGATGGACATCAACTTGAAGACCTTGATCCGGCCTGTGGACGGCAGGTGCGGCCCACGGCAGAGGTCCACAAATTCACCCTGACGGTAGACCGTGATGGTTTCAGACTCCGGCAGTTCGTTGATGATCTCGACCTTGAACCGATCTTCCCGCTCGGCGAACAGTTTGATTGCCTCCTCGCGGGTGAGGACCTCGCGGACGATGGGGTAGTCGGCCTTGATAATCTTGTGCATCTCTTCTTCAATGACCGGAAGGTCTTCCGGTGTGAAAACGTGATCGGCAAAATCGTAGTAGAACCCGTTTTCAATCACGGGGCCAATCGCGAACTTGGTGCCAGGAAACACGCGCGCCACGGCCTGCGCCATGACGTGCGCGCAGGTGTGCCGCATCACGTCAACACCCTCGGGGTCGCGCAGTGTCAGCAGTTCCAGTTCGACGTCTCCATCGAGTTCTCTGGACAAGTCCACCACTTTCCCGTTTACCTTTGCAGCCACCGCTTCGCGAGCCAAGCCTGCGCTGATGGCCGACGCGATGTCTGCATAGCGGGTCCCGGCCGGAAAGCTCCGCTTGGAACCGTCCTTCAGCGTGACTTGATACTCCGCCATCATCATCCACTCCTTTGTGCTCTATCGTGTGTTCAAATAAAAAACGCCCCCGCCCCGCTAGGGACGAGAACGTTGTTCCCGTGGTTCCACCCGCATTCAACAACGGACCAGCAGTGTACCGTTGTCCTCTGCAACGTGTATCGTACGTTACCCGGTTGTCGTTTTGGCACATTGGCCTCCCCAACAACAGCTTGGAAAGTGGTGTCCATTGGATTCCTGATGAGAAGCGCTCGCAGCCCATGACGCTTCCTCTCTGACAACAGGCCATTCCATGGCGCGTCTTTCCGCATCGCGTTAACATGTGCGATTTTTAACGAATAATAATCAACAGTTGCAGTGCTGTCAAGCGGTGAATCGGATTCGTTACTCGAATTCGTCGGGGCTTGCGTTCTTGTGCCTTCCGGAAATCCCAGCGGCATTCTGCGCTTCTTCCAACTGGCGGCAGGTGGAGCATTCGTGACAACGAACAGCGCGGCCAAGGAACACCTTTTCCACCGTTTCCGCGAAGCTCGGCCAAGGAGCCGCAACGGTAATGTCGTGTATGACAATCTGGCACGGGGCCCTGGTAATCAGGATGCTCATGGCGAGATCCTCCGCATTGACCTCGCCACCTTCGGAAACTTGCACCGCAGCTTCGGTGACCTGCGGATCGTGAATCAAATCTCCTTGCGCATCGGTGATCCACACTTGCTCGTTGGAACAGAACACGTGCAACACCTGGCTGCTGGGCTGTTGAGCATCCAGCATATAGCGAAGCATGGACACAAACTCTTCGTACTCGCGGTCGGCCAAAAACTGGTCCAGGACCTCGTTAATCCCGGAATCAATCAGCGTCAGGTACTCTCTCATGCGAAAGCGAACCATCCCGTCGATGTGAATGGCCGACACAGCATCGACATCGCCGACAATGAGTTCGGAAACTGCAGTTGCCAAAAACTGATGCCATTCACGAGGCGTTCTGCCAGCAACTTTTTCTTCTGATTTGCGCAGGGCGTGAAATGTCAGGAGCGCAATGTACTCGCGCTCATCGTCCGTCAAATAGTCGTGTAACACTCCAACCCGATGATGTATATACTCGTAACACCAGTCCACCAAAATGAAATTGGTCAGCAATTCAACCAACCCTGACTTACCCACCGCGTCCCACTCAATTAGGAGTACGTGTTCGTCGGATTGTGGCACGTGAACCTCGAACCCGTTCTCGGCCAGTTTCTGCGTCAAAAGAGCGTGTGCGTGTTCTGTTGTGAGTTGTATGCTGGGCACGGTAATCAGTCCTTCCTGGAATGGGCCACCCGTCCATTGAGTGTGCAATCTACTGACAGTATGGGTCGGACGTAAAGACACTTATACTCCTGTCCACAAGGTCGTATTTGCTCACCAAAACTGTAAACAGGCAGGTAGACAGGTGTCACACATTCGCCTACCTGCGCGAGGTGTTGTATCGTAACATCGTATGCAGCGGACAAGTGAAGCGTATGGGCCAGCACACTCACAACATCAACAACAAAAAACCTGTGCTGAGTGTGTCTCAGTACAGGTTGAACGATACATATGTGATTTGGTGCGGCTGACAGGAATCGAACCTGTGGCCC
>CAZYAH010000241.1:0-3838 GCA_964645595.1 uncultured Alicyclobacillaceae bacterium
ACTGTACGCCTCCAAAAGAAAAGCCCGGCATACGCCAGGCAGTCCCGTTTGCTTGCATCTCAGGATGTGTTTACGCTTGGCCGACAGCGGCTTCTTCCACCGGATACACGCTGACGCGCTTGCGATCCCGGCCGTAACGCTCGAACTTGACGCGGCCAGCAATCAACGCGTACAGGGTGTCATCCTTGCCAATGCCCACGTTGTTGCCCGGGTGAATTTTCGTACCGCGCTGGCGGACAATGATTGTACCGCAATTTACAAACTGGCCATCGGAGCGCTTTACACCAAGCCGTTTGGACTCACTGTCGCGTCCGTTGCGCGTGCTGGAAACACCTTTTTTATGAGCAAAACGTTGAAGATTCAAGAGCAACATCGCGAATCACTCCTTCGTCGTTACCTTTACATACTGTGGATACTGCTCCGCAATCTGCCGCAGTCCAAACTCCATACTCTTCAACAACAGCTGGACACCTTCATGGTGAAGGTGTTCCGGTGCAACCCGAACGGCAAAGGTACTGCCGTTGTCGTTCACGTCCAGCACCACACCGAGCAACTGCTCACAGCTGTTGACTGCATTGTACAACAGGATGCTGACAGCGGAACAGACAATGTCCTTCCCCGGTTCATCGTACAACGCGTGGCCCTTTGCCGTGAACTCGACGATGTCGCCATCCACGGTGCGGACTCTGACGTTAATCACATCAACCGATCCTTACGCTTCAATCGATTCAATCTGCAGCTTCGTGAACGGTTGGCGATGTCCTTGCTTCTTGTGGTAGTTCTTCTTGGCCTTGTACTTGAACACCACAATCTTCTTGGCCTTTCCGTGCTCCAGCACCTTGGCAACCACCTTCGCGCCAGGCACCGTCGGCGTGCCAACGTTTACTCCGTTGTCGCCGCTGACGAGAAAGACCTTGTCCAACGTCACGGAGCTGCCGACTTCTGCGTTCAGCTTCTCAACGACAATGATATCCCCTTGGGATACCTTGAATTGCTTGCCACCCGTTTCTACAATTGCGTACATGGAATCAACTCCCTCACTTAGACTCGCTGTCGAGGTACCCGATGCGGGTTTTCAACCTCGTCCAAGCGGTTGAAGTGTGTCTGCAGACTCCAAAGCCGTGTCACAGACATACGCCCTATATACTACCACGGAACTTTGCGCGTGACAACCCGCCCGGTACACTATTCGCGCGGCGGCAGCCACTCGCTCATTTTCATCAAGTACTGTCCGTCAAACACAGCCTGCAGCAACTCTTCCTCTTCGAGCACAGTACAGACGTTGCCTTGTTCGTCCCGAACGTAGACCATGTGGTACCTGTCCGGCGCAAATTTTTGCACGACGTCGCGCACGGTGGCAGATGCCGGGACCGCGAGGGATCTGACAAGTTCCGGCGTGGAACTCTGCTTCCGGCGCTTCGCATCGAGGAATCGGATGGTCTCCATGCTGAGATCCCGTTGTCCAATCCACGCAGATACCAACAAAAACAGCCCCAGTATGAGCATTCCCGCGTGCGGATAGCCCGCCCAGAGAGAAATGCCACCCGCGCACAGGAGCACGACCGCAATCCACAACGCCACTCGATAGGCCTCCCGCGTCGCCTCTTCGTACCCTACCACTCGTGACCTCGCAGCACGCAGCACGCGCCCTCCGTCGAGCGGAAGTCCAGGTAACAGATTGAACACCACAATCCACAGGTTCATCTCGACGACCGTGTGACAAAACGCCGGCGACCACAGACCGACGCCGTACATTGCCCAAGCCAGGACCGCAAGCAACAGATTGACAATCGGCCCCGCCACGGCAATCAACGCCTCATGCGTAGGTACAAATCCCAGCGTGCCAAAGGACAACTTGGCGACTCCGCCAAACGGCAAGAGCGTGACTTCTTCCACTTCGTACCCAAGGTGGTTGGCGGTCGCCGCATGGCCGAGTTCATGCAACAGAATGAGCAGGAACAAAACCAAGGTGTCGCGCCAGATCCCGGTGAAGACCATCGCGGCGGCCAAGAGGAGGAAAAGCGGGTGCACACGCACCCGGCCAATCACCCGCATGTCGAGGTACCATTGTCGTGCCATGAGGGATGTCAACTTGTTGTGAAAGGTCATACGCCATCGTCGGGAAAGTGGATGTATTCGTGCGGATCGACGTAGTGTCCATCCTGTTGCATTGCAAATTTCAAGACGGGTTTCGGGGTCTGCGGCAGATGACCAATCAGTTCCCCGGAAGACACGGACTCGCCTTTCTTGACGGTGACGCTGGCCAGTCCGTTGTAGATGGTTGTGCCGAGCTTGCCGTGGTCAATCACTACCATTTGCAAGGATCCCACGGACACCACCTGAGTCACGGTACCCGACCCTGCAGCCAAAACCGATTCGCCGCTTTGCCCCTGAATGAAGATCTCTGGGTGCGTGGAAGAGTAGTCCTCCGTGATGCTTCCCGTGACGGGGACGTGAAGGGTAATGGCTCCCGTACGGGACCCAAAGACCGGCAGGCTGACCCCGTAGCGGTTTAACACCTGCTCGACGGCCGGAATCGCTTTGTCGCTGTAATCCGTTTGAAACGCCGTTTGGTACAAGCCGCGAATCTGGTCCGACGCCTTGCCGGGTGTGTTGTGCGCGTAGACTCCGGCCACCACGAGGACGGCTGCCGCCAACGTCTGCAGAAGCCAAGTATCGCCGCGATTCGGAGATGTTCCGCTGGTCCCCGGCGTTCCAGACGGTTGCCAGCGCGAGGAATTGCCCTTCGACTTGGCTGTCGGCACGAATCCTCGACGTCGGCCAGTGCCGAACATGTTCCGCCAGTTGGAACTGTCCACCTGCTTCAATGTGCCATCTTCGTCGGAAAAACCGTAGGGAGAAGATGTATCGCTTAACCAACGCGGACTGGTCTTGGCGCCGGTTGTTACAGGGCCTCCGTCCCGGGGTAGCCAATCCCCCGGTTCCGCCTGGGAAGGACTGGCGTTGGAGCTAGCGCCCGCGTGAAGTTCGAACCATGGGTTGTTTTCGTCCGCTGGTTCGGCGTCGGACTCTGGTGACCGTTTCTGCAGCCGGGTCAACGCAGCGCTCAAACGCTCTTCCACAGCGGACCACGACCATTTCAAACGACCGTGCGACATACACATACCGCCCTCTCTGCCGTGGTTCAGTTCCATCGTATGCGCGAAGAGGACAAGTATGACAACGGCCGAAACGCGCAAATGCGTCTCGGCCGTATGGGGATAACTCTCGATTCGTTACGAATTCGTCAGGACCTGCCACCAGTCATGAAGCGCTTCATCCGCGACCACAAGCCAGGTTGCTCGTCGAGCACGAGCAACGGCACCGATTCGCCGAGGATGCGGCGAGCAATGTTGCGAAACGCAATGGCCGCCTTGGACTCTGGCCGCATCACGGTTGGCTCGCCCTTGACGTTGTGCTTGATGACCGTTTCGTCGTCCGGAATGACCCCCAAGAGGTCAATGGCCAGAACCTGGACAATTTCATCGATGTCCAGCATGTCTCCTTGCTTGACCATCTTCGGGCGAATGCGATTGATAACCAACTTCGGCGACTTCAGGTCCTCCGCTTCCAACAAGCCGATGACTCGGTCGGCATCGCGTACGGCGGCAGTTTCCGGCGTCGTGACCACAATCGCCTGTTCCGCCCCTGCAACCGCTACCTTGAACCCGTGTTCAATTCCAGCCGGACAGTCGATGATGACGTAGTCGTACGACTGCTTTAATTCGTTCACAATGTCCCGCACCCGTTCCGGGTCCAACGCAGTCTTGTCCTTGGTCTGGGAAGCTGGCAGGACAGACAGGCGCTCAAACCGCTTGTCCTTGATCAACGCCTGTTC
>CAZYAH010000242.1:0-3818 GCA_964645595.1 uncultured Alicyclobacillaceae bacterium
CCGCCATGGCGTTCAGTTCGGTCAGCGTAGTGTCCAACAGCCTGCTCCTCCGGCGCCTCCGATTGGGTAAAGATGTACACGCGGGAGCGGGCGCTTGAGGGCTGTGGGAACCACAGCGGTTGATGATGCCATGAGATCAATACATCGATGCTGTAGACGATTTATGAGATAAAGGAGAGATTTCCAATGACCACAGCAAGCATTACAGTCAAAGGCATGTCCTGCGAAGGGTGCGTCAATTCGGTAACCAAAGCGCTAAAAGCGGTAGACGGTGTCATCGAGGCAAATGTCGACTTGGAGGGTGAAAAGGCCACGGTCACGTTCGACGAGGCCAGGACCAATGTCGATGTGTTAAAGCAGGCCGTGGAAGACGCGGGATACGACGTAGAATAACCACGTGTGTCGATGAACGGCGGATGAGGCCTGAACCTCATCCGCCGTTGGTCTGTTACGGATATTCAGCTTTGGTCTTCCGCTGGGATCAGGTCCATGTAGTAAAATCGATCATCCCTAAGGACGCACTCCCCGCGTTCAAAGGCAATAGGTTTCCGAAATACTGGCCCGTCGTAACAAAACGTGTGAAATTCCCCTTTTTCTGCGCACCAGTCAATGCCGTCTGGAAGATCAGCCAGAAACGACTGGTCAAACTCTCGTCCACAAAAGGAAGCGTCGAGTTGTGTCGTGTCGACACAGACGACGATAGCTTTGAAGCCCGCCGCGATGAACTGTTCGGCGAATTGCCGAGTCGGAATTCCCCATACAGGAAACACAGAATGGATTCCCGCCGAGGCGTTCAACTGTTCTCGATATTCGCGCACATCTTCCAGGTACAAGTCGCCGAACGCAACATGTTCGATGCCCTGTTCCTTGTACCTTCGCAGCGTTCTCTCCATCGCTCGCTCGTAGTCGTCTCCGCCTCCGTTCGCGTTCATCCAGACGACGTCGAGCGGTAGACCCATGGCATCCGCCTGTTTCTGAATGAGTTCCATCCGGACGCCGTGCATCGAATTCCGCCCGTATTCTCGGGTGGCCGTCGCAAGCAGTCGTTCGACGCGCCACGCCGAATTCTGCTGTAGAGCGTAAAGTGCGTATGTACTATCCTTTCCTCCACTGAAAGACAGCACAACGGGCAGTGCCAAGCGTTTCACCTTCTTGTTGGAGTACGACTTGGAGTACGGCGTTTTGAATCACGGGCATGGCCATCTCAGCCCAGGCACACTTTGTGGATGGCTGCTTTCAATTCCATGGGCCGCTCCGATCCGATGACCACAACCTCACCGGATGTCAACCGAATTTCGACCGCCTCATTGCCGTTCATGGTGTACGCCCTTTCTCCTGACCAGTTCCATCGAATGCCCCAGCCTCCGAAGCGGCGAATTGGACTGTAGACAATGAGTTCACAATTCCGGATATCCGAAGCTGGAAACTTGATAAACCGCAGGTGAAAGGGCAAGAAGCGCACGTAAAGTCCGTCCGTACGAACTTCCGTAACCAGTTTCAGTTGCCACGTGAGCGCAGGAAAAGCAACGCCACAAAGAATCCACACCGCAATTAAAGCGATGTTGGAAACCGGTTTGTTGCCAAACGGAATGCCAAAGACAATCTGCTGAATGAACCCATACCAAAAAAGTGCCGCAACCAACAAGACAACTGCCCAAATCCAATAATGCCGGGTGCGTTGTACCTCACGATAGATCACACCTTCCGACTTTGGCATATAAATACCTCCCTTTCATCGCCATCAAGACAATGAACGGTGCCAAAACCAGTTCTGGAATGAGCAAGTGTTGCAAAGATCCCTCATTGCTTGACGGCGCACCGGTTTGGTCCAATTTCCAGCTCTGTCTTCTCTGCATCCGATGGGTGCAACAGACCGCGGTTGATACCGATAATGGTCTCGTAGTTGGGCGGCGTGGCGCCCGTCTTGCCAACCACCTTTTCCACAAACGCTTCGCGTTCCGTCGTGTGCAGAAGAGGGTTCGTCCTTCGAATCTCCTCCAACAAGGCTCCCACGTAGCCGTCTCCGTTGATTTCCCGGAAGCTGGAGAAATGCCCGGGCAAAACGAGGATGTCCCCGGGAAGGTCGGTAATGGTGCCAGTTACAGTGTCGAAAAGCAAATTTGCCATTTCCACGACTCGCCCTTTCAGGTCCGGACGTCCCAACCCGCTGACGAAGATGGTGTCCCCCGCCAAGAGGTACTGGTTGTCCACCAGAAAGCTTGTGCTCGCCACAGTATGGCCAGGGGTCTTGAGCGCAACCATGGTCAGGCTGGTGTCTCCAAGCGAAATATTGGTTCCGTCAGCGAGCGGCTCGAAGGTTCCGGTCGCATCGACCATCTCTTCCTCCGCAATCCAATACTTGGCTCCTGTTGCTTCCGCCAGTGCCCGGCCGCCCGAGATGTGGTCCGCGTGGAGGTGTGTATCCAGCACGTGTTGAATCCTAACTCCCTGTTTCCTGGCAAAATCAATGTACCGGTCAATGTGACGACCGGCATCCACGACGGCCGCTTGACCTTTGGATATGACCATGTAGGAAAGACACCCTTTGGCCAGGCGGATAAACTGGGTAATGTGCAGGCGCTCGGTCTGCACCACCGTCACCGGCTCATAGAATTCCGACCAGGCGCTCATACCGCCCTGCAAACAGACGGATTGGTATCCGCTTTCTTCAAGCATCTTCACGGTTTCCTGCGCGGAAATGCCCTTGGCACAAACCGCGACAACTTCCTTGTCTTTCGGGATTTCCGCGAACGAAGAAACACCGTATTCTCTCAACTTACTGTTTTGGATGTTTACGGAGTGGACGTTTCGGCCCTCGATGCGCCACTCCTGATATGCGGAAGATGCGCGGACATCCAGAATCACGACTCCCTCTGGCGAGTCCATGCGTCTTTTCAGTTCTTCAGCCGTAATGAATTTCGGCACTTCCAACACCTCTCCCACGAAGTACGCAATATTGCCACTATTGTCGCCGAAAATCTCGAACAGTGCATCCGCCAGGAACTGGCACGCGGATATCATTCAGAGATGCGAATTGCGAATCCATAACCTCATTGTGCAGTGCAGTTATATTCGAATGGTATACTTTGGGTGAAAGCGACTTGAACGAAGGAGGCATCAGCAATGATTCCGGAAGTTCGAGACCAGTTTGACCTTTTGAGCAAGGTGCATCACACGATGGACAAGATGCTAGAGGACCTGTCTGAATCGGAGTGGACGGCCAAACCGCAGGAAAACATGAACTCCATCGCGGCTGTCGTCGAACACGTGGTACTTGTCGAGAAGAAGTTCCTCAGCGTACTGTCCGGGTCACCAGAGGCAATTGACACACAGGCCCCCTTCAAAGCCAACCAATGGGACGTCCCTGCTATTCAAGAAGCTTGGCGCAACAGTTTGCCGGCTGCCGAACGCGTCCTTGCCGCGGTCAAGGAAGAAGATCTGTCGAGCGACGCGCTCACCCTCGGAATTGGCCCCGTGAACAAGCGTCAACTTATCGCCTACATGATTGCGCATACCACTCACCATCGCGGTCAGATTCCAATCCTCAAGAAATTGCTCCGGACCTCCAAGTGATCACCTGACGAGATGCCAATCACAGCTCACCGGTGACGTCAAGGGGCAACCGGTGGTCGACGGTTGCTCCTGTCGCCAATCGCGCGTCAACCCTCCTCCATTTTATACCAACAAAATCTGCTTCAGCAATTACCTGGCCTTACGAACAACGCTGTTGATGTAACGTACATAGTTGTCCACCTAGATTCATTCGGTCCCATAATCCGACATGTACATAGTCTAGAATCGGTATGGACAACTGTATT
>CAZYAH010000243.1:0-3818 GCA_964645595.1 uncultured Alicyclobacillaceae bacterium
TGCTCTCCCGGATGAGCGCTGGACAGGACGGGTTGACGCAACGCCACGCCACTTCATCCTCCAGGCGGACCAGCGGTTCGCCGCACTGCGGACAGTTTGCGGGCATTTGGAACGGCTGTTCTCGGCCAGTGCGGTATTCCGGCAGCGACTTGACCACTTCGGGAATGATATCGCCCGCCTTCTGCACGACAATGGTGTCGCCCACGCGGATGTCCTTTTGCCGAATCAGGTCGTCGTTGTGCAAGGAGGCGCGGGAGACTGTCGTGCCCGCGAGCTGGACCGGATCGAACACTGCCGTCGGTGTCACGACGCCCGTCCGTCCGACGCTCAAGACAATTTCCCGCAGTACCGTTTCTGCCTGTTCCGCGGCGTACTTGTAGGCAATCGCCCAGCGCGGGCTCTTGGCCGTAAAGCCGAGGCGCTGCTGCGCTTCCAGGCTGTCGACCTTAATCACCATGCCGTCCGTCGCATACGGCAAACTGTGCCGCTTCTCGGCCCACGACTCGATGTACGCAATGACGTCGTCAATGTTGTCAAACACCTGCCGCACCGGGTTGACGGGAAAGCCGAGATTCTCGAGCCATTCCAGCGCCCCGGAGTGACTTTGTACAGGCGCTCCTCCCGTCTCCGCCAGCGAGTAGACGAAAACCGAGAGCCCGCGGGATGCCGCCACTTTCGGATCCAGTTGACGGAGCGATCCCGCTGCCGCGTTGCGCGGATTCGCAAACAGCGGTTCACCTGCGGCTTCGCGCTGCTGGTTGAGTTTTTCGAACACCCGCTTCGGCATGTACGCTTCGCCGCGGACCTCAATGCTGACCGGTTCACGAAGCGTCAGCGGCACCGTGTGAATGGTGCGGATATTGGCCGTGATGTCCTCCCCGGTCACGCCATCTCCCCGGGTGGCGCCGCGCACAAGGCACCCGTCTTCGTAGCGAAGGCTCACTGCGAGCCCGTCAATTTTCAGCTCGCAGACGTACCTCACAGGGCCCTGCACCGCATCGCGGACACGGCGGTCAAACTCCCGCATGTCGTCCGGCCCGTAGGCGTTGGATAGGGACAACATCGGGATTTCGTGGACCACTTTGGCAAATCCCTCTGCCGGGGCGCCGCCGACGCGCTGCGTGGGCGAATCGGGCGTGCGCAGTTCGGGGTACGCCTCCTCAATAGCGACGAGTTCGCGAACCAGCGCGTCGTACTCTGCATCGGTGATTTCGGGTTGGTCGTAGACGTAGTAGAGCTTGTCGTGGTAGGCAATCTGAGCCTTCAACTCCAAGGCGCGCTGCTTGGCCTCAGCGAACGTCATGGACGGATTCACAGTCTCAAACATCCCTTCTTGCATGATGGACGTCAAAAATCTATCTACTCTGTCAAGCATCCACTTTTTTGATGGGGGCGAACTTCGCCAACAGCTTCTTTATCCCCACCGGCGCGGCGAAGGCGATGGTCAGCTCCATGTCCTCGCCGTCGCCTTGTCGCTGGACAATGGTGCCAATTCCCCACTTGCGGTGCTCGACCTTGTCCCCCGCATTGTATTCGACGGTCAGGTCAGCGCCAAACGACGGCGGCATGCTGAGCGTGCTCCGGCCCGACGATTCGGGGCGCGGCGTCCACAGCGGGCGGGGACGGGACAGCGGATCGACCCGTTCAATGTATTCCCCCGGCATCTCCGAGAGGAATCGCGACGGAACGGACTGTCGAAACTGCCCGAAGATGGTGCGGGCCGTACAGGTGGTCACGTACAGTTTGCGCTTCGCCCGCGTGATGCCGACATAGCACAGTCTGCGCTCCTCTTCCATGGCCGCGGGAGAGTCCAGGGACCGGCTGTGCGGAAACAGCCCTTCCTCGAAGCCGGGCAGAAATACAATCGGAAATTCCAGGCCCTTGGCGCTGTGCAGGGTCATCAGAACAACCTGTTGTTCCTCGTTCTTGGACAAGGCCTCTGGCTTGCCGCCGTTCATGTCTGTGTCTGCCACCAACGCGACTTCCGCCAGGAACATGGAGAGCTCGTCTTCTTCACCGGGCTCCCACCGCGCGTCAAATTCCCGCGTTACGGACAGGAATTCCTGCAAGTTTTCGATGCGCGCCTCGGCCTCGAGCGACTTCTCCAGGCGCAGCGCGTCGATGTACCCTGTGCGCTCGAGAATTTGCTCCGTCAACTCGGTGAGGTTGAGGAATTCCTTCATTTTGATCAGATTGTCCAACATCTGTACAAAGCCGCTGATGCTGGTGAGGGTGCGGCCACTGACACCCGCTTCTCCAGCCCGCTCCATTGCCTGAAAGAGCGACAAGCCGTATTGATTCGCGAGCGCTTGCAGTTTCTCAACGGTTCCAGCACCAATCCCGCGCTTTGGCACGTTGATGACGCGTTCAAGGCTGACGTCATCGTGCGGATTCACCAAGAGCCGCAAATACGCGAGGATGTCCTTGATTTCCTTGCGCTCGTAGAATTTGAGCCCGCCGTAGATCCGGTACGGGATTCCCTGTTGTAATAACGCTTCTTCAATCACACGGGACTGGGCATTCGTGCGGTACAGCACTGCGAAGTCCCCGTACGACGCGCCGTCCGCGACGTGTTTTTGGATCTGCTCCACGATGTAGCGCGCTTCTACTTTTTCATCGCTGGCCTGAAACAATGTGGCCTTGTCGCCAATCGGGTTCTCCGTCCACAGCGTCTTTTCCTTGCGCTCCGTATTGTTGCGAATCACGTGGTTGGCGATATGCAGGATGGTCTTGGTCGATCGGTAGTTTTGCTCCAACCGAATGACCTTGGCGTCCGGATAATCGCGTTCAAACTGGAGAAAGTTGCGAATATCCGCGCCGCGCCAACTGTAGATGGACTGGTCCGAGTCGCCGACCACGCACACATTTTTCCGCTTGTCGGCGAGCAGGCGGACAAGCCGGTACTGCGCGTGGTTCGTGTCCTGGTACTCGTCCACGTGAATGTAGTGGAACTTGTTGTGGTAAAAAGTAAGGACGTCCGGACAGCGCTCAAACAGCTCGACCGTCTTCATGATGAGGTCGTCAAAGTCGAGCGCGTTGTTCACTTTCAGGCGCCGTTCGTATTCGAGGTACACGTCGCCGACAATCCGCTGGAACAAATCCCCCGCCAAATCGCGGTACTTGGCGGCCGTTTTCAACTCGTTCTTGGCAGAACTGATTGCCGACTGAATCGCGCGCGGTTCAAACCGCTTCGAATCGATGTTCAGATCTGACAGGATTCGCTTGATGGTCGCCAACTGATCCGCATCGTCCAATATGGTAAATCCGCGCTGATAGCCGATTTGTTCGATGTCGCGGCGCAAGATTCGAACGCACATGGAGTGGAACGTCATCGCCCAGATGTCCTGGGCCACCGGTCCCACCAACTGCTCAATGCGTTCCTGCATTTCCCGCGCCGCCTTGTTGGTGAACGTGATAGCCAATATGCTCCAAGGTGGAACGCGTCTGGCCGCCATCAGATACGCGATTCGGCGGGTCAACACACTTGTCTTTCCGCTGCCCGCACCGGCGATGATGAGCAGCGGCCCATCGGTGGTTTCGACCGCCGTGCGCTGTTCCTTGTTCAGACCCGCCACAATTCGCTCCACCTCAGGCGTCACTGAAAACACGTGCACTCCACCTTTCCCCGTTTGTCTTTCCTATTATAGTACATATGTTCGGTTTTTGAGGCGCGGTTTGACTCGTCTTCACGAAACAATGCGGTAAATTATTGCCAGTAAAAGAGAGGTTGACGACACGTATTCCTGCGTGGTATATTACCTCCTGTCGATTCGACCAACGGAATGTAGCTCAGGTGGTAGAGCGCACGGTTCGGGACC
>CAZYAH010000244.1:0-3810 GCA_964645595.1 uncultured Alicyclobacillaceae bacterium
CGCCGACGCGTCCCCACAGGTCTTCGTAATAGGCGTCGGGTGCCTCGAGGAATTCAACCCCCGCTGCTTTCAGCTCGCGCACCGTCTGGATGATGTCGTTGGTCTTGAGCGCGATGTGCTGTACCCCCGGACCGCCAAAGTAGTCGAGGTACTCCTGAATTTGCGACTTTCTCTTCCCTTCCGCAGGTTCGTTGATGGGGAACTTGATCTTGCCGCCGCCGTTCTGCATCACTTTCGACATCAGCGCCGAGTATTCCGTGCTGATGTCCTCGTCCGAGAAGTGGATAAACTGCTCAAACCCGAGTGCCTGCTCGTAGTAGCGCACCCATTCCTCCATCTTGCCGAGCTCGACGTTCCCCACGATGTGGTCAATCGCCAGCAGCCCTTTGTCTTCGCCGCCAAACACGTTGGCGACCGGCTGATATCCCGGCAGAAACACCCCGTCGTAATTCTCCCGTTCAATGAATGCGTGGACCGTCTCCCCGTAGGTCCCAATCACCGACTTCTTCACGACGCCGTGCTCGTCGGAAAGTTCCACCACATCCTGCACGGGAATGGCGCCGCGCTGCGTCGACTCGCGGTAAGACGCAGCGGCGTCGTCGACGGTAAACGCAATCTCCTTGACACCGTCGCCGTGCCGCTTCACAAATTCGGCAACCGGATGATCTGGCCCGAGGGCGCCGGTCACCACCAGGCGGCACTCGCCCTGTTCGAGCACGTAGGAAGCCCTGTCGCGCACGCCTGTCTCCAGCCCCGCGTAGGCAACGACGCGGAACCCGTACGCGCGCGACAGAAAGTACGCGAACTGTTTCGCGTTACCGACATAGAACTCTACGTAATCAATGCCTTGCAATGGTAGATGATCTGCCATTGAAACTTCTCCTCCCCGTGTTTCCATCTGACGGAAAGCCGGACAGACAAACCGTCTGAAAGCGATTCCATTTCAATCTTACTGAAGTCCATGAATTCTCTGCAATTATATTCGCTACTGCGAACTCGCTTCACCACGTTAAATGAGTCAAGTACGGGCGATGAACAACAACAGGCCTTGCCCGCTTTGCGCGAACAAGGCCTGTCCACCACACAGACGGCAATTAGCGAAACATGCCGCGCAGCACAAACCCGACGTTTGCGGGCCGTTCCGCCAACCTGCGCATGAAGTAACCGTACCAGTCGTTTCCGTACGGCACGTAAATCCGGAGCGGATACCCTTCTTGCACCAACTGCTGTTGCAAGTTGGTGCGGATCCCGTACAGCATCTGGAACTCGTACTTGTCCTTCGGGACCTCGTGCTTTGCGATAAACGCCTTCGCGTGTTCGATAATCTTCTCGTCGTGCGTCGCGATGGCAGTAAAGCCCGGGCTCAGAAGCTGCGCTTCAATCAGCTTGATGTAATTGGAGTCGACATCCGCCTTGTCGGGATACGCAACCTCCGGCGATTCCTTGTACGCCCCTTTGACGATGCGCAAATGGGCTCCTTCCCGGCTGAGTCGCAGTACATCCTCAAAACTGCGGTACAGATAGGACTGAATAACCGTACCGACGTTGTCATATTCCTTGCGGAGTTCATCAAAGATATCCAGTGTAATTTGGCAGTGCGAGAAATCTTCCATATCGATGGTGACAAGCAGGTTGTAGGCCTTCGCTGTATCAAGGATCCTCCGCATGTTGCGCATGCACAGATCCCGGCTAATGTCCAGTCCCGTCTGGGTCATCTTCAGCGAAAGAGACGATTGCACGCCGGATTCGTGAATGGCCTCCAATGTCCGGATGCAGTAATCGGCGGCCTCGTTCGCCTCTGCTTCATCGTGCACAAATTCGCCGAGGTGGTCCAACGTCGCTGTCATTCCCTGCCGATTCAACAAACGTACGGCTTCAATTGCACTTTCAATCGTTTCACCTGCGACAAACCGCTGTGCTCCCAGGCGCAATCCGTACCGCTTCGCCCACCGGTTTGCGGCGCGGTTTTTTGCCATGGACAACAACAGGGAACGCATCAACTGTTCCATGGAATAAGCCTCCGTTTCCTTCCGCCAAACGGGCCCTGTTTCGACTCACCTCAAGCGTCCACAGGGCCACCGAGACAAGGGTAATATGCCGCATCTAATTATACACGAAATTCGGGCATTAACAGGGCTGGCAAGCATTTCAAGAACAGCCCTTACAAGACGTGAAACCCATGCTCACCGGCTTGATAACCAAGTACAAAGCCGAGCAAGGCGAGAAACGCAATCCAGAACACCACCGCAAGCAAGGTGAACAGCCAGCGAACCGCTCTCCTGCGCAACCAGGTGCAAAGGATGGCAATCCCTAACAACAATATCAGCAAGAATACGAGCACAACCAACTCTCCCAACGCGGCTGAACCGGCGGAGCGCCAGCGCCTTGCGCCCGCCCCGACCGATATTTTCCGCTAAAGGTCTTTAATCTATCGCTCATTCCGACTTGGACTTCCGTATTGCCGGCAATACCCGGTCCGGCCGAACCGTTCGCTTCGGTTCCCACGTGGACGGATCCTCTTCGCGGTACTGCTCGAGGTACTGAATGACCTCGTTGGTAATCGGCGTCGGCGTGGAAGCGCCCGCCGTCACGGCGACCTTCCGCACGCCCCGCAGCCACTCTCGCCGGATCTCCGTCACATCCGCGACGCGGTGCGCGGGCGTGCCGGCAATTTCCTCCGCCACCTGAGCCAGGCGATTGGAGTTGTTGCTGCGCGGGTCCCCGACCACGATGCACAGATCCGCCCCCTTCGCCTGTTCCGCGACGGCCTGTTGACGCATCTGTGTCGCCAGGCAGATCTCGTTGTAAATCTCGGCCTGGGGATACTTTCTCTTCACAGCGTCCATCAAGTGCGCCGTGTCCCACTGACTCATGGTGGTCTGGTTGGTCACCGCGATTTTTTCGTTCTGCAGCGACAGCTGCTCAATATCTTCGAGGTTCTCAACCAGAAACACGTGATCCGGCGCGACGCCCACGGCGCCTTCCGGTTCCGGGTGGCCCTTCCGCCCGATGTAGACGATGTCGTAACCTTCGGCCACCTTTTCGCGAATCAGGTCGTGCGTGCGGGTGACGTCTGGACATGTCGCGTCAATGACGTGTAGCCCGCGTTCCCGGGCGCGGCGCTTGACTTCGGGAGAGACGCCGTGCGCCGTAAAAATGACAGTCCCTTCCTTGATCTGTTCCAACAACTCCAGGCGGTTTACGCCGTCCAGCGTAATAATCCCCTCGCGCTCGAACGCTTCCACGACGTGCCGATTGTGGACAATCATGCCGAGGATATGGATGGGGCGCGGCAGCGACTTGTCTTCCGCCGCCTGCTTGGCCAGAACCATCGCGTCGACGACGCCGTAACAGTACCCGCGCGGCGTAATTTTGATGACTTCCAACGTCTGCGCCTCCCCGTAAGCATTCCGTTTATTGGTGCGGCCGCCAATGATGCAGCAGTTCCTGCTTCAAGTTCCACAACTTATGCGACAGGTCTACGTGGTAGATGTGCGGATTTACATGCCGCAGAATTTCCGAGGAAAACCGCGACATCCCCTCGACCACCCGCGCGCGAATGTCGCTGAGTTTTGGGAGTTCGTAAACCAGGCGACCTTTTAGGAAAACCGGGACGAGCAAATTTTCAATTCCGTAGTTTTGAATCACTTTCCGTTTGTACGTGTGCACCGGATCGAACAGCTCGAGCGGTTCCCTCGGGTCAAACTCCTCCTCGTCCAGCGCAATCAGGTCCGCGGAGGCCATCCCGTCTACGTACAATCGTAACACTTTTTTCTTGCCAGGGTTGGTCACTTTGTCCGCGTTCTCGGA
>CAZYAH010000245.1:0-3793 GCA_964645595.1 uncultured Alicyclobacillaceae bacterium
AACTGCATGGCGATGCCGGAGGCGACGATCACTGGGGTTCCAGAAACAAAAAAGCCGGCCTCAGCCAGCTTGGATTGGCGTATCCAGTACACATGGTCTGCGTATCGACGCTCCTAAGCGAGGGAACGACTTGAGCGCAGCTTAATTCGCATTTAAGAACCCTCGAGTGAAATATCTACGGCCCGTCCGGCGGCGGATGCCTCGTCGATGAATTTGTTGATCGCCTTCGCAAGCACCAGGCGACGCTGCTCAAGGAAATCCCGGTATTGATTGATCTCCCAGGAAGCTTTGTCGGTCGGGATTCCCTGAGAGACGAGCGCATCCTCGCCCCGATCGCCAATAACAACTGGAAAGTAATCAACGGGCTTGCGATTCGAGATATTCCGATTAACGCGACCGCTAACGAAGGCCATATTCGCGATCTCATTGATCTCCGATTTCTCAAACTGCGCTCTCTGAAGTAGCGACTTCGGAAAAATATGGTGATACTCAATATAGTGGTAGTTACCTTGGTGCGTGAGCGATAGCCCCAGGCCTGTCTTCCAGTCCTTTGCTCCTGCATGCTTTAGCGCGAGGTAGGCAAGCGAGAACAGAGCGCTTCGCTGGCCTCTTCCTTTCAAATCAGATGCCTCTACGTGAAGGCGCCCGAAACGCTGAGTGAGCGGGTCCATCAGCTTGCCGAACGTGTTTCCTCCAAATAACAGTGCGAGATCGACGTCAAGCATCGTCTCGCTGGAACCGGAGTAATGGCCTCTTGCGTTGGCAACGTAGAGCCACCGCAGAATGTCGCGCTCGTCCTGTGGCGACATCGAGTAATTTTTCAGCCCTCCGTATACCGCGATCGGAATCATGAATGCCGGCGACGAAAGTAGCGACTCGTCCTCAATGTCCGCGTTTGTCCGCAGGAAGTTGATCGCGAACCGGAGCCCTTCCTTGCTCTTCTCCCAGGACTCCTTCAGGCGCGCCAGAGAAATGCTTGATACCGTGTTGAAGCGTGAACGCTCGGTCGCGAAAACCACCATCTGTCTCACCAGCAACCCGGGGTCGATGGTGAACCACCGCTCCTCGCATTCTTCGACGAACGTCTCCAACAGCGCGAGCGCTCCCTGCCAGCGCGCGGTGATCTGCGCGAGCGCGAGATCCGAACCGCGTAGCTTTGCGCCGAGCGAATTTACCCGCACGAATATTTCCGCAACCTCCGGATAGGAAAGTTCTCGCCCGAGCACATGCATAACATATGGATATTCTCGGACCCGCCGGAGTTTCTGCAGACGGTTCGAGTACTTGGTGAAGTTCGGGTCATCAGGTGAAGATACAAGCGCCTTGACGAACTGCCAGTCGCTCTTCTCTCCCTTGAAGACCTCCGTAACACTGATCCAATTGGGTCGATTGAACAAAGCCCGGGCGGCGACAACAAATGTCCGCTTGTTTAGTCGGTCCAGAACGGCCGTCTCGCTTTCGCCACCGTTGACTGCATCGTCATCCGGGGCGTCATCCCGGTCGCGGGCCGGGGTGTCCTCATCGTCGTCGATCTCCAGGACATCCTCCATCCCTTCTGGGTGGTCAAGATTGAAGGCGATATCCACGGGCCGCTGCCGGTTTCGAACTTTGATCGGTTCCCCACGAATGACGGCGGAAAGAGATGTCAATCGTTGTTGGCCATCTAGCAATAGCTTGTGTCCAGAGAACGCACTTTGCAGCTGCGCAACCGCCAAGTCGCGGGTTGGCTGTGCCAATTCCGTTTCCCAAACGAGGATTGTTCCCGAGGGGTAGCCTCGGTACAGTGAATCGAGAAGATCCCGAACCCTGGTCGATGTCCACACATAGCGACGCTGCATCTCGGGTAGCTGAAGATCGCCCCGTTGAATCATGTCCACTAGCTGCCCGACCGTTGTGTCGATCTTTGCCATGTTTCCTTCCTCTTTCTCAATCGCTCAGCGTGGCACGGGTCCACCGAGCCGGATTTCAACAATGAGTCGCGCCGCCTGGCGCAAACTCATCAGCATTCCCCCTTTTCCCGTGCTCGTGCACGAAATCCAGGGCGCCTTGAGTGCCGCCCGAATTCGCCGTCCGAGAGTGGTACGCATCATCGGCATCAAGACCACCACGTCCGCGCCATTCGCCAACCCCGTCAACCGCGGAAGATCCTTCCCCCAGTTAGACGACCACCCAGTATGTTCGAAATGCACCGACACCCCAGGCCATTCGTTTGCAAGTAGTTCCTGCACGGATTTGTCATACTGTGCTTGAACCTCGTTACCGCCGATAAAGACGATTCGGACGTGCTCGCCGGCGCGCAATCTATCCCCAACGTCGAGCCGCTCCTCCACTTCTTTCTTAGGCAGGGTACTCCACAGTTCGTTTCGAAGAGCCGAGTCCAGTCCCCATTCATCAAACATGATTAGGATCTGGTCCGCCTCCCATCGCTGGCTGTCGCGAGCCTGATAGAAGATCCGACGTAACTCCTGCGTGCATTCGTTGTCCCTGCCCAATCGGCGTAAAAGATAGACGCGTGACATTCCAGCCTCCGCCTCCCTCCACGCTGGATCGTAGTTCGACCGAGTTAGAAGGAACTCGAGGACCTTCTCGAAATCGGAATCAGTTTCCGCCAGCCGTTCCAACTCGCCAAGCCCTTCGTCCGCATCCGGAAGGTCTCCTCCTTTGATGAGCAGAGGAATCAGCAACATCCAAATCCGAATTCGGTCCACGCGTGGCGTAAGCTCACGCTTTGCCATTGAGATTAGCTCGGCGCGAAGTCGGGATGATCGCGTCATCCATGGACCGTCCTTTAAAACGTCCACGGCATCATCCCGTCTGTAATCCCAGATAGATTCGGCGATAGCATCTGCGATGTCCGCGCCGTACATGTCGGTCGCGTCTATGAGCCTCTTCAGATCCTCGACTGGAAACCGACCGGCTTCACTGGTGATCGTCTGCCACGCCACCAGCGCCTCTCGCCCTTGAACGTCCTCGAAGCTGTTCATACGGGTGACCGCAAGCATGAATTGCGATTGCCCAAGCGCTCCAAAATCACGATAAACAGCTGAAAACTCCGAAACCAGAATCGCGCTGACTGCGGCACTCGCAAGCTCGGCGGCCTTTTCCCTTCGCTGTTCTCTGTCCTTAGAATCGGCAATTGTCCATCTGAGATATCCAAGCACTGCGAGCGGATAGGCCGCCTTGGGTGAATCAGTACCAAACCTTTCGGCAGCACGCTTGTAGAACTCCTCACCCTTGGTCAGGGACTCGCGCATCGCCACCCGCGCCGCGGTGCCCTCGGGTACTCGCACCTCCGCCAGCGTTCGGAAACGACCCTTGACGAGGCCAAGATCTGCAAGTAAGTCTGGTGAATTTCTGTCCTCTCCCGCAGGCAGGAGCTCGCGATACTCACGTTCTGCGCCTTCAAAATTGCCAGCAGCCTGAAGGCATTGCGCTCGCCGCCGTGACAGCTCCAGACGAAAGTCCTGCAGGTCTTCCTCACCATCTCGACTCAGCGAGTGGCGGCTTAGTTCGTCGACAATCACCTTGGCTGCCTCGAAATTTGACTGTCGAATAAACAACGTCGCTATCTCAAGCGCTTCGTTCGCGAAGTCGAGGCCCAGATGGGTTAGCTGACCTCTGAGTATTTTGACGCCATCGGCAACCCGCCCGACTTCAAGTAAACGCCGGAATGCCGTAACTGCGATGCTGCCCCCCGGGCCGCCCGGCTCGGCGACGACAACGGAGAGGTCGTCTGCGCGTTCGTCGAATACCTTCCGCAGCTCATCTGTGTCGTGGCTGCGCACAAGGCCGG
>CAZYAH010000246.1:0-3784 GCA_964645595.1 uncultured Alicyclobacillaceae bacterium
AAGATCAAAAGCAATTAGCCACAGAGAACACAGAGGACACAGAGGACACAGAGGACACAGAGGACACAGAGGAAGTACAAAGAGTCAAATCACGACTCACGACTCACGAATCACGATTCACGGTATTTCAGAACCGCCAAGGGCGCCGAGCACGCCAAGTAAGGTTAAAGCCGGACGCGATACGCCGCTTTAACTTCGCGCGTTCGAACGGACGAACGGATCGCCGTTCAACGCGCAGGAGAACTACTACACTCCCTACCAGTGGGTTTTTTCGGTGCGCCGGCTATAGTGACGCGAGTGGATTGCCGTGCGAAAGCAATTGATCAGGCGGGGCGCATTGGATGCGTTTGAAGTATCCCGCAGGGAATCAGGGGCTTGACCCATAAATAGCTGTTTATCATGGCTACTGTAGAAACTACACTCCTGTAACGTACTGATTCAGGGGCAGGTTGACGAGACGAAGACCGGGGACGACCATGTTATTAAGCACTATTGCTTATGATTGAACGTTAGAGTGCATGGACCACACCGAGTACCTGGCATCGCAATGGCGCGCCTTGGTCGATACTCTTGAAGCCCTACGTGCTGCCCGTGTTGGAATTACGGAAGCTTGCCGAAAAGTCGTCGCGATTCGAGCCGCGGTGGGCGAAGAGGCGAATGAGTTGTTCCATCCATTTGTGGCCGTCGATTCTGAAACGGACGCCTTTCCCCTTGGCAAAGTGCGGGCCCATTGGTCTGAGGCAGCGCTCGCCCGTGCTGACGACGAAAGGAGGGCCGCTGAAGAGTACTATCGCTCGCATCTGATCGGTGCATCTGATGCGTTAATTGAATATGCGAAGAATCATGCACTCTAACCGTGCGGTCGAGAATGACGCTTCGCGAGCGTCGCTCGCGCGCGCATCTCACCGCGGACGTTATACCTCCGAGCATGAAGGCGAGTGACATCGTCATCGCGGCATTGTGGGTCATGTTTCTCGCGAGTGCCGCCGCTCAGGGGCGTGCTGTGCCACAAGAGCCGTATTTGCCCCTGGCTGCGGCCGAGAACATGGCGCCGTTCTTATTGCTCGCTCCGTTCGCGTTCTTTCTGCCCGCGGCGTTCTTTCAGCGGAAGCGACCATTTGGCAATTCTGCAGTTCGCAACTGGGTTGACAGAAAGTGGGGGCTAGGCACACACGACAAATTTATCGCTCGTCTCAGGCCAGCTACGCTCTTCATGCTGGCCTTCCTAACTCTGGGCGTCACTGGCGTTATCTCCACGTACGCGAGCACCCAAAGTTTCGAAGCTTACATCTCAAGCGGGTTCTTTTTGTCGGCTGGTCTAGGTCTTTTGGTTGCATACTTGTTGAGCCTAATATTTCCCCCGAGGCTTACGTGAGGTATAACTTTAGCTGGTGCGGACGGGCCGCCAGCGCCGTGCAAGATCAATTATTTGCGCAGGCCCGCCGCACAGCACGACGTTATGCGGTTTAGCGAAACGTTGGACCTCAGCAAGATGCTGACTCTCTCCAAACTTGGGGTCGCAGAACATCAGCTTGAACGAGCCCTTTGCCTGTTTCTCGAGGACAAGGACTACGTTTGTGCAATCACCCTTGCGGGCGCGAGCGAGGAAATCCTGGGAAAGCTTCTTGAGAAAGACGGCAAAGAACACGCCTTGGGGAGCTTCACAAAAGCCTGTGTAGCTACCGGAAGGGTGGTTTGCAACGAGAACTGGTCGCAAAAAACGTTTGCTGAAATGGCAAACGCATTTCGAAATGATCTCAAGCACTACACAGATGGCAATCCCATCACCATCCCGCGCGAGGCGGCGGTTGAAATTCTGGACCGAGCGATCGAGAACTTTTGGGCACTTACTTCGCGCGAAACCCCGAACATGCGTCGCTTCATGGAAGAAGCTCATGGCACGTAACCGCATAACCCGTAGCTGGTGCGGACGGGCCGCGAGCGTCGTGCCTTTATCAACACCTGTGCTGGCCCGCCGCACAGCACGACGTTAGATTGCACAGTTCGACGCCATGTCTTTTTTTGAACTGCGGACTCCACGTGACATGCTCGATAAGGCCGAACGCGAGTTTGTCCGATTTCAGCGCGAATTCAGCATCGACAATTTGTTCAACTTCTTTGTCACCGCGTACCACATTCAGGATTACATACGAACCACTACTGCAGTGCCACAGACCGCGCTCGATAACTTCCTTGCCGACGTGGACTTGAAGGCCTGCCACGATCTTTGTGACAAAGGCAAGCACCTCCGGCTCACGAAGCGCCCTGACCCAATGACGGTAATATCAAACGGCGGGTTTTCGGGTGCCTCATTCGGAGAGCTAGCATTTGGCGAGAGCGAGGAATGGAAACTGTTCTATAGCGATCGCGCAGTGGAAGTGCGCTCCCTTGCGGCCCGAGTAATCGAAAAATGGAAAAACTTTCTCGACCAACACCGCCTATGATGAGCGTGCAATCTAACTCAAGGTCGAGCGGACGGGCCGCGAGCGCACCACGGTATCAATCGTTGCCGCTGGCCCGCCGTTCACCAAGACGTTAAATAGCTCAAATCTGATTGTCTTGGCGTGCTTGGCGGTCTTGGCGGTTCGATATTTGATCTGGATTTTCTTGGCGCCTTGGCGTCCCCGGATCAAGTCCGGGGCAAGTTTGGCGGCTAATTTATAACTGGGGTAATCATGGCAAAAATGAAATGCGGCGTCGCCGCGGTAGAGGCGCTGCGCGCGGCGGGGGTGAGGCGGAGCGCATGGGCGGCGTATAATGGGGTGGACGAAATGAGGTCCCAATGTCAGACACGCTGGCTGAGTTGAAGCAAAAGGCGTCTGAGTTGTCCGAAGCTGAACGCGCCGATCTTGCGCTTTCCTTGATCGAATCGCTTGACGGCCCCGCCGATCCGGACGTTGAAGAAGCATGGCGCATCGAAATTGAGCGTCGCATCGGTCAGATTGACCGTGGCGAGGTTCAGCCTATTCCTGGCGACGAGGTGTTTGCGAAGCTGCGCCGTCGCCTCGGGTGATCGCCTACTCGTTTCATCCCGAGGCGGACGTTGAGTTTGAGGAAGCCTCGCTGTTCTATGAGTCCCGGATGCCCGGGCTTGGAAAGTCCTTCGCGGCGGAAGTCGAAAGTACGATCTCCCTCATCCGGGAGTTTCCTGAGGCTGGTTCGCCGATCGGAACCTCGCATCGTCGAGCGGTTGTGGCTCGCTTCCCGTATTCCGTGGTCTATCGACAATATCCCGATTTCATGGTTGTCGTCGCTGTTGCCCATCAGCGGAGGCGTCCCAGTTACTGGCGGCGTCGCAGATAGCACGCTAACCCCGCGTTCCATGGCGACGCGCAACGGCAGCGCGCGCCATCAACGCCGACGTTAAATCATCCAATATTTGAATTTTTTGCCGCCTTGGCGTGCTTGGCGATCTTGGCGGTTCGATATTTGATTGGGATTTTCTTGGCGCCTTGGCGTCTTGGCGGCTAATTAATATCAGGGGTTTACATGGCAAAGATGAAATGCGGCGTTGCCGCAGTCGAAGCGCTGCGCGCGGCGGGAGTGAGGCGGGTCTTCGGGCTGATGGGCTCCTCCACGCTCGAGATTTACGATGCGCTCTACGACGCGAAGGACATGCTCTACATCGGCGTGCGCCACGAGAACTGCGGCATGCACATGGCCGATGCCTACGGGCGCGTGACGCAGACACCGGGACTGTTCATCTGCGGGCAGGCGGGACCCGGCGTCGCCAACATGATACTGGGGCTTGCCGCGGCGAAGATGGCGTACTCGCCCGTGGTGG
>CAZYAH010000247.1:0-3777 GCA_964645595.1 uncultured Alicyclobacillaceae bacterium
GCTGGCGAAGAAAGGGCTTTACGTGGAGCCGACTTCGGCCGCGGCCGCAGCGGGGTTGTCGCAGTTGATCGCCCGCGGCGCTATCCGGAGGGACGAGACGACCGTGCTGGTGCTGACGGGTTCCGGCCTGAAGGCGTCGGAGAGAATCGGCCAGTTGCTCGGGCTTGCAGCCCGTACCGCGTAAGCCTGCGCAGCGCATCGGTTTGTGGGTTATCGTTGCGGTACCTGACGGGGAGCACGACATGAACCAGCCTAAGGAATTCGATCCCATCGTGCTCGCGCGCGCGAACTACCCGGCGCTCGAGCGCTGGACCTACCTCGACGTGGCGGCACGCTGCGTGCTCTCGCGCTCGGTGCGCGCCGCGCTCGACGCGCATCTCGATGACTTCATGGAGAACGGCGGCGACAAGAAGCGCTACTTCGAGATCATCGAGGAGACGCGCGGCCGGTTCGCAAGACTGATCAACGCCGGCGCCGACGAGATCGCGTACACCAAGAATATTTCCGACGGCATCAACATGATCGCGACGGGCTTCCACTGGAAGGGCGGCGACAACGTGATCCTGTGCCCCGGCCTGGAGCACCCGAACAACGTCTATCCCTGGTTCAACATGCGCCGCTACGGTCTCGAGGTGCGGGAGGTCGCGCCGCGGGACGGGCACATCCCGGTGGACGAGATCATCGGCCGCATGAACGGCGGCACGCGGGTGGTCACGGTGTCCACCGTCAGCTTCGCGCCGGGCTTCCGCACGGACGTGGACAAGCTGGGCCGGGCCTGCCGCGAACGCGGGATATTGCTGCTGGTGGACGCCGCCCAGTCAGTCGGCGTGCTGCACACCGACGTGCAGAGCTCCATGATAGACGCGCTCGCCGTGTCGACCCAGAAAGGGCTGCTCGGTCTCTACGGAATGGGCTTTCTCTATTGCCGGCGCGAATGGGCGGAGCAGTTGCAGCCGGCCTACCTCGCGCGCTTCGGCGTGGATCTCGGCGGCGCCGACGCCCACGAGGCGAGCCGCGGCGATGACGACTACAAGCTCATGCCGGGCGCGCGGCGGTTCGACTGCGGCAATTACAACTACACCGCCGCCGCCGCCGCGCACGTCGCCTTGGGCGAGCTGGCTGCGCTCGGCACCCCGCTTATCGAGCGTCATGTCACCGCCCTGGCGCACGCGCTGGCACGGGGCATGATGGCCCTGGATTTGCCGGTTTCGGGAGGCGCTCCCGGACCGCACCTGGGACACATCGTCACAGTGGGAAGGCTGAGCGACAACCACTACGGGGCCGACGATGAGCGCATCCAGGGCCTCTACGATCATCTCGTCGAGAACCGCGTCAAGCTGTCGATCCGGCGCGGCACGCTGCGCTTCGCCTTTCACCTTTACAACAATCACGAGGACGTAGCCCGCGTCCTCGAGCTCAGCCGGTCGTTCCTCAGGAAGTGAGCCACAAGCACTAGCCCCCGATGGCCGCCAATAAAACCAATCAGCCACGGAAACACACGGAAGTACACGGACAACAAGCCCCTGAATCTTCGATTCTGAATCAAGTTTTATTGGGCCGCAGATACACGCAGATAAACGCGGATGCGATCAAAATAAACTTGAAGGGCAGACTGTCCGCCGATAAATGCCGACATGCACCCTAGATGGACTACAGTAGTCCATCTGCGATTTCTCGTAGGAGTTTCTTGGCAAAAAGCTCTTCTCGCAGGCTTTCCACTAAATTCAGCGGAAATTCGGCTGGATGTGCCGCCGGGTTTCTGAATTTCCCGTTGAGCAGATAGAGCCGATCTACCAGCTTGCCGTCTGGGACTTTCCTGCCAATCGTTTCAAGTGTTTCCTGGTGTTGCGCATCACCGTTAGCCGCTTTCCCCAGAAATTGAATGACGTGCCCAAGCGACACACGACCTGCTTTGTCATAATGGCCATGCTTCTTGCACGCTTCGCCATATCGGCTGACAAGCTCATGCTCTATCGCTTTCGAGAACTGTAGGGCGATGGGACTCCAGTCAGTACGATCAAACTCCTTACCTCTCTTTGTATATCGCCATATACGCCAGTTCAGGTTGGCCTCAATTAACCATGTGCGGGCTTCCGGAGAAAACTTTTCCCAATTGTCCCGACCGGTATGCTCGATAAGCCCCATTTGTATTTCTTCACTCCCAACAACTGGCTCTTGAAATTCACGAAGCTTGTAAATCACGGCAGGGCTAAGCTGGCGTTGGCTGTCTGCATATCCTTCCAGCCTCGATGCCAAAAGGCGTTCACCACGTGTGTCGAGTACCGCGCGTAGCAAACGCAGCGACGGGGCAAGCACTTCGAAGTGAGGCTCTTCCCGAAGTCGTCGCACTAGTGCTACCACAGTCCTCCAGTCGCTGATTCGACTATTTGGCGCGATGGTTTCGTCAAGAAGAGCGTAGCTAACAACCGCTTGGGCGACTTTCGTGTATCCGTACCCGAGTAGCCGGTCTATCAGTTGGTTCCACAGATGCCACTCAGGCGGTCCTGCATCATCCCATTCGTTAACCAAGTACGAAAAATGGGATGGCAGATCAATCTCGATTGGTTTACGTGAATATATATTCCACCACCAAGTAAAGCACTCTCCGACGGCGAAGGTGGTTTCGGCATCCCAGAATGACCTGCCACCGTAGGTTTCTTGAGCTTTCATTACCCGATGAAAAAACGCGTTGATATCTTTAGCTGCATCATCGTACCCTTCTATCTCAGGCTCGGATTGGACCTTCAACTCAAACAGTGCTCCGACTGCTCGGGTCATTTCAGCCGGGGTATTCGCGTAAGCGAGAGCCCACGTGAATTCAGTCCAGTGGCGAACGGGTGGGTCTAGACGATCCGCATATGTCCGATAAGTGAAGCGATCGAAAATCAAAGAGGCGTACGGCGAGCGGAGGCCGCTATGTTTTTTCAGCGTTTTCGCGGAAAGCCCATGGGGTGTCTTGCTGAAGGGGCTGGTCAACCAATAGGTGATGACTTGAACGCGTGGTTCCCGCGGCCATGATGTCGTGAAAAGGGCACCTAGAAAACGGAGGATCTCAAAAAAATCAGAGTCTTCGCTAAGTGCTTCCTTCGTGCTACGGCCCCGTTCATCCGCACCATCAAGAAGCATCCGCAGATGGCTCTCGATGATGGGTATCGGATTGTCGGAGCCAAGTGCTTCCTCCACGACAGACGCGATCCGCGAAGCGCTTGCGAATACTGTCGAACGCTTCTCCTGAATGATCTTGATGAGCTCATTGGCAACCGCCTTCTCCTTAGCGGTTGGTTCCATGACAGAATCGGACCGCACCTCACAAAATGTGATTTCGAAGCGCGCTATATACTCGCCGAATGTGTCGATATCTGTAAGCGCTGGTTTCCAGTGTGCTTTTTCAAGTGTTATTCGGATCTCATTAAGGTTCCAGCCAGAATTGCGAGACGTCTCGATGCTATTCAGCACGTCAACCATGCTCGCTTGAGAAGGTGAAGCGAGCAGCTGTTGCCGGAGCAGCGTCGGGTGGGAGATGATCTGACCAGCGGGAGCTATTTTCTGATTCTTGGTCAATTTCTTATCGCTATAAGGGACGGGCTACGTTTGATCTGTCCGATCTTATGGTATCCGGGAGATGGGCGAGCAGATAAAGCTCCGTGCGCCTCCTCCGGGCAATGAGTGTGTGATTCTATTTAGGAATTCGTGGGGTTGCGGCCCCATGAATTCCTCAGGCCACGCCGTATTTCCTGAACCAGGCCTGCATCCGCTTCCAGCCGTCGTCCGCCGCTT
>CAZYAH010000248.1:0-3742 GCA_964645595.1 uncultured Alicyclobacillaceae bacterium
GCGCTTCGCCTTTCTCACGCACAACGAGCTCCAGTCCAACCGCATCGAGCAGCCGGCACAACTCCTCGAGGCTGACGTCCTCTGCCTTGCTTTCGATCCGATTGACCTTCTCGCGCCGCAATCCCGCTCGCGCAGCGAGCTCCTGCTGGGACAGTCCCAAGCGTCGCCGTTGAGAAGCCAGTATAGGGTATATGTGCTGTTTCATGCATAAATAGTGCTATTTAACGCATATAAAGTCAAGCGGAATCAGGTACACCGACCGCATCAACGCCATGACCAACATTCAGGCGCACGCGGCCAAGGGCGAAGTCCTCACGGGCCTCCTCTACGTCAACCCCGACTCCGAAGACTTCCACGCTCACCTCAACACCTTCCCGACGGCGTTCAACGCGCTGGCCGAGAAGGATCTTTGCCTGGGGGCGGGGATGCTGGAAAAGACTAACGCCGCACTCCGGTAGTCCTAGCTACTGTGGATTTCGCCTCGATGCTTCGGGAATAGGTGCTGGCGAATGATTCCTCAAGAGTATGATTTGATGTCGCTTTCACAGAGTCAGACAAGGATCAACGCCGGTTGAAGCACTTGGATCACCGTGCGGCCTCGCCTAGAGGGTATCTCTATAGTTGTGGTAGGTTGGCGACATGAGGCTAGGCTGATCCAAGCCCATGGACACTTGATCTATTCGTGCCCGCATCTCTGTCGTGGGCGTCATTCCGAACGTTGACGTATTGCTGGTTTAGGTTTCTATGACCTCCGGGAATCCCAAGACCAAGGCCGCTGAACTCAACGATCAAGTCAACGCGTTGGTGGGTCAGACGACTCGTTGGCTGACACCAGATGATATGCGGTTGAGGCGGCTCATTCGGCAAGCGGAGCAGTTGATCGGTGCTGATCCCGCTGAAGGGCATTCGTCGCTTGCGGCGCTCTATCAGTTGACTGGCGATCGCGAAATAACATTGCACCATGCCGATAATGCGATCCAACTTGCGCCAGGTAACCCCCTTTATTTCGGTAACAAGGCGACAAATCTTGGAAATTTGGGATACTTCAGCGAAGCCCAAGCTTTCTACGAACGTGCTATTGATCCGGAAAAGGGAAAGATGACTTCCGGGTGGAGCAAAGGATATATATTCGGTGCGTTTCGTACGATGCGGCGCCATCTGGATAAGGCGCGGAAAATGCAACTTGACCTAGAAAATCTTGATACAAATACTGCGGAACGGGCTTCCGCTATCCTCGAAAAGGTCGAGGCCACAGACGCAGATATTGGCAAGGTATTAGACGTGCTTGGGGGGGTGGTGCGACAACACCGGCTTTTCTATGCTGGGAGCGCGCCGCGGGTTAGTGTGTTCGATGTAGCCGGGCAAGAACCATTTGTAGAAATGGTGTTTGACTTCGATGTTTCACCTGCCGAAGCGCATCAGTTCTACGTGGAATTTGTTGACCAGGTAATCGCAACCCTTCCGACTGCCCCTTCCGTCCTGTCGGTATCGTGTCGATCCTGGAAGCAACAATATGAGCGTAGCGCCGCATGAACTCCTCGCTAGCGCGGAAGCAATACGCAAGAATCAGCTAGACGAGGCGGGGCATAGAGCAGTTATCAGTCGGGCCTACTATGCGGCCCACCATATGGCCTACGCCTTTCACATATCGCTACCGTCGCCTGGTAGCGTCGGGCGCGCAATGGGACGCCACGAACAACTCATTGCACAGTTGGCTACTCCGACATTCTCTGCAACAAATCCGAGAAATATAACGTCGCGTAGGGTGGGCGCTATTCTGCGCGACATACTCCGTACTCGGGTGTTGGCTGACTACTCGATTGGTGCCTTGGTTGAGGAAGGGGACGCAGATGCGGCTCTTCTAAAGAGCAGAGAAATACTCAAAGTTTGTACTGGAAAATAGCGCATCCACGCCCACCTCAGCACCTACGCCGCGCCGTTCAATACCTTCGGCGAGGAAGAGCTTATCCAGTGGGCGGGCATGCTGGAAAAGATTGACGCCGCGTTGCGGTAACCATGTCACGCTACTTTCTTCTCAGGCGTTTAAACCGACGCCCGATCGTAATGATTTGGGCAGATCCGACATCTTCGACCTTGTAGACGTCGAGCCACTCGGATAGCTTCCGGATCGGCGCGCGGCCGAACTGACGTTCCATTTTTCGAATACTCTTCTTGCTGAAGAAGACTACGCGAGCTCCTCGCCCGTCATACTCTTCGTCGCCGTAGGAATCGAGCCATTCTTCAATAAGCAGCGGTATCCCTCGCTGTTGGGCCCTGGTTTGCGCATGTACGGTCCAGTTCATGTTCGCCGTTCCTTCTCAAAGATCGGCCAGAAGTTCATTGACCGATGCCTGGGCCGCCTTCTGGTCCGCGTGTCCCCGGATATGGAAGTTCGGTAGATAGCAATTGAGTCCGTAAAGATTGTGGTACGCGCGGGTCGCTTCTTGACCCGCAGGCTTTCCCTGAGACGCATGTCGTGCAGGGGAGCTCGCAGCTTTGATGAGGAGGTCATGATCCGTCAGCACTGCCGTATAAAACCGGTGCGGCAGGTGCAGCAGATGGTCTGGCACCCACTTGGCCATCTTTACTGTTTGTTTTGTCTCCAGGTCAATGTGATCCACGTATTCGGGTTTGTCCTGTTCCTCGATCAGTTCAAAGCAGGCTCGAATTGCCCAAAGTGGATCCTGATGAGCATGAAATGGTTCGAACACGTTCTCGAAGAAAGGGCCGTCGTGCTTGTACTCGCGCCAAACGTCCCTGGTCCATGCGTCGGACTTATCGTTGTCGAGCCATATGCCTCGAAACAGCAAGGTGCCGGCCATTGCCGGCCCGAAGGCAAGAAACAGAAATAGCCGGTTGAAGAAGGCGTCGCGAACGATTCGCTTTTCCGAGCAGATCTTCTCAAGTTTCTTCGCGACCTCCGACGGAAGTGCAATACTCAGTGGAGTGGAGTTCTGATCGAGAAGGGCGCGGAGTTGCTTGTCGACAAATTTTGCAGCGTCTTCCGAGTTTGCTATTGGCATCTCGTCCTGGAGATAGTCCAGTTCTCGGTTGATGATGCTGGAGATGTATGCATCCCGCTTCAGGCAGGCAGCATCCAGCTTCTTTTCCAGCTTGGACCAGACCGGTCTCCATACGTTGATCGTGATCTTCGAGGTGTTGGCGGTTTGTGTTCTGAGTTTCATGGGTTTGGTCGCGGTGCGTTATGCAGTGGAATGAGATTACGCGTGTAAACAGGGAAATACAACTGTTTAACATAAGGAATAATCCCTGTATCTATAACACATTGATGTAAAAGAATTCTTAGGCTATGTTGGTCAGAAGCGGGAGGCGGGCGCGCCATGGCTCTTAAGAAGTCCGAGCTGTATTCATCTCTATGGTCTAGCTGCGACGAGCTGCGCGGCGGCATGGACGCGAGCCAGTACAAGGACTACGTCCTGGTTCTGCTCTTCATCAAGTACGTCAGCGACAAGTACGCCGGCCAGCCCTATGCGCCGATCACCATTCCGAAGGGCGCGAGCTTCAAGGACATGGTTGCGCTCAAAGGCAAGCCGAGCATCGGCGACGATATCAACAAGAAAATCATCGCTCCGCTCGCCAGCGCCAACAAACTTTCCGATTTTCCGGATTTCAATGATGCCTCGAAGCTCGGCACCGGCAAGGAGATGGTGGACCGGCTCACCAACTTGATCGCCATTTTCGAGAATCCGGCGCTCGATTTCTCGAAGAACCGCGCCGAGGG
>CAZYAH010000249.1:0-3741 GCA_964645595.1 uncultured Alicyclobacillaceae bacterium
GGGTTAAGCCGCCTACACGATTTCCAATCGTGCTCCTTCGACCAACTCGGACATCTCTCCACAGGTCGCGTGATCACTACTTGTCACTCGGACACCCGAGCGACAATGCATATCTTAGCATGACCTGGCCGTTTGTATCAAGAGTGGATTTCAAAAAACATGTTCCTAATTCAAGATCCAATTGTTGGCCGAGGCCATTGCCTTCAGGATTCTTGAGAATCTCTCTTTTCCTCACGCCGGTCGGTCTTGGAAACCTTCGCTTGCGGATTCAAAACGGTCCCGCTCGGCGGCCAATCGGTTGACGGAGCCGAACGGTGTTCGTCCCGGCCATGCCGCCTCCCAATCGTCGAACGCTTCCTCCACATCCGCAGAGCATTGCCCCGCGTTCCGGAAATCGGCAACCGCCCCCAGTCGTAGAGCGAATTCACGACATACGCAACAACGGTTAAAGTGACTGCCAACAATGCGACATACTCCCACATCATCTGTCTCCTCCTCTGGTGCTCTGTAGATCAACTTATGCACATGGTATCTTCCCCAAAAGCCTGGAAAAGCTAGCAAGAGAGTGTCGTTGTCAAAACGAACACGGGGCTTTCCGCAATCACGAAGGTGACTGCGAAAAGCCCCGTCTGTACGCAGATGCGCTCGCACCGCGAAAAGAGATCTATCGAACGACGGTCGATACTTCGCTTTCCAGGAACGCCCGGTGCAGGTCCTGTACCGCCCGTTGCAGGTGCTCGGCAGGGATGATACACGACACCTTTATCTCCGATGTGCTGACCATCTTGACCGGGATGTCCGCATCGGCAAGCACCTGAAACATGTGTGCCGCAACCCCTGGGTTGCTGATCATTCCAGCGCCCACAATTGACACCTTGGAGAGTCCGGTCTCGCTCACCAGGTCTGTATAACCGAGTTGATCCTGCAGTTCCCGGACAATCCGCAGCGCTTTTTCCGCATCCTCGTCCTTGACCGTAAAGGACACATCCACCTCGGCTTCGTGGACCACGCTTTGGACAATCACGTCGACGTTGATGCCGCGCGCGGCGAGAGATCCGAACACAGAGGCGAGCCCGTGTCGCTGAACGGCTACCCCAATCAGCGCAATGCGCGCGACTTCGCGTTCGAACGCAATCCCTGTGACAACTCGCCGATGCTCAAAGTCCTCGATGGTTTCTGTCACAAGCGTCCCCTCTTCCTCCGTAAAACTCGACCGTACCACCAGTCGGACTCCAAACTGTTTCGCGTTTTCGACTGCCCGCGGATGCAGGACCTGCGCGCCCAAGTGGGCGAGTTCGAGCATCTCGTCGTACGAGACCTCGGCCAGTTTGCGGGCGGACTCAACCACGCGCGGATCCGTCGTGAACACACCGGAGACATCCGTGTAGATCTCGCACACGTCGGCCTTGAGTGCTGCAGCGACAGCGACGGCCGTCGTATCAGAGCCGCCGCGCCCTAGAGTCGTCACGGCTCCAGCCGCAATCCCCTGAAATCCGGTCACAACTGGCACCTGACCGCTGGCCAGCGCCGTCTCAAGCGCGGACCCGTCGATTTGCGTCACGCGGGCGGCGCCGTGCACGGGTTCCGTCTGGATTCCCGCTTGCCAACCTGTAAACGACTGGGCTGCCACCCCCCGCTTCTGAAGAGCGATGGCGAGCAACGCGGCCGAGACCTGCTCTCCGGTGGCCAGTAAGGCGTCGAGTTCCCGAGCATCTGGGTCTTCCGTGATCTGGTGCGCGAGCGCCAGCAGTTCGTCTGTGGTGTGTCCCATTGCGGAGACCACGACAGCAACTTGATGCCCTTTTTGTACCGTCTTGGCAACGCGGTCAGCCACCGCTTCGATTCGCGCGATGGAGCCGACCGACGTTCCCCCGTACTTTTGCACAATCCGCAAGTCGCTCCACTCCTAGACGGTTGTCTCCTGTTTTGTCTCCCTATCATATAGCAACACTCTACCACGGTAAAGCGACTTGCAGGTCATTCCGTGGCAATGGATTGATCTGTCAACTCCTTGCCTGGCCGGATCATCACAAAGTGGGCTGACGGGCGCCGAATGAGCGGGAGCAGGGCCCTCGCTGCCTCGCGCTGCCCTGACTTGCGCAATTCCCTGTGGTACGCCCACAACAAGCCGACGACATCGGACTCGCCCTGGTCGTCCAGCGGGAGGATGACCACCTTGGCGCCTTTGGCAATGCGTCGCCGCAGCGCGGCTTCGGTAAAGCCGAGCTCTGGATTGAGCTTCACGTACACGGAGCCGCCGGTCATTCCCGAGCAGATCCACGGTCCGGGATCTCCGAGGACAACCGCACGGCCCGCCGTCATGTATTCGAAGGCGAAGCCAGCGATGTTGGCGCGCGATCCGATGAATCCAAGTTCATCCCGCAAGGGCTGCGTCAGTTCGCCGCCAATGACAATATCCGCTCCGGACAGCCGGATTCCGGCTCGCGCGTCCGCGTTGCCCTGGACGATGAACAGCCCGCGTTGTGCGCCGTACGCAAGGCCCTTGCCCACGGACCCGCCGACCCACTTGCCGTTGCTCGCACGGTGCTTGAGAATGACGGTACGTCCTCCGTACGCCCCCTTGCCGACGCCGTCCTGGGCTCCTCCGAACACCACGTTGTGGACACCGGTTACCTGATACGCAGCGAAACCGTTGCCCACGGGGACCGGATAGACCGCGTCCGTCGCCCGTTCATGCAGTTTGCGTCGGCGGACCCGCTCCCCGCTCTCCCACGTCGAAAGCGCACGGGTCGCGGGACAGATCCGCCCGGCCGCGAACAATTCCGCCTCCCCCGCACTCCGCGTTTTCCACGCCGCGCCAGAATACTGCACAGGGAGCGCGCAGTCGACGCCGGCAGCTACCGCCATCGTCTGTTCGGCGCCTTGCAGCTCCGCTTCGTCCGACATCCAGGCAGAGAACTCAACGCGCGTCCCCATGCCCTGAAACTCCTTGCGGTAGACGGTCAGCGAGGTCAAGTCGACGGACGAGTGCTTCGCAAATTGCTCCAGGAGATCAGATCTGCCCACCAAATCCTGCGTGCGGGATGCGCCCAACTGGGCCGTCAACTGGCGAACGTGCTCCCCGACGGCCGTGAACCAGCGGACGAGCCGTTCGACCGCCAAGTCAAATTCCTGCGGCACAAACTGCTTGAGGCCTTTTGCCTGCGCTTCCTCCAGGCTCTCCATCTGCGTCGCGATGCCGACGTGACACGTGTCTTTGTGGCATGCGCGGCAGGCGGTGCAGCCAATGGCCACCATCGCCATGGTGCCGAATCCGACGCGGTTCGCGCCGAGCAAAATCGCCTTCATTGCGTCAAGCCCGGACTTCATGCCGCCGTCCGCCCAGATCTCCGCCTGGTCCCGCAGGCCTGCTTCGCAAAGCGCTTCGTGCACCCACTTGATGCCAAGGTCAGCCGGCAGGCCCACGTGGCGAATGGCGTGTGCCCGCGCCGCGCCCGTCCCGCCGTCAAATCCGCTGAGCACCACGACGTCCGCGCCCGCTTTCACGATGCCCACGGCAATGGTGCCGATGTTCGGGACTACTGGAACTTTCACCGCAATTTTCGCCTCTGGATTGACGGTGCGCAGTTCGTAGATCACCTGCGCAAGATCTTCAATGGAGTAGATGTCGTGGTTGTTGGACGGCGAAATGAGATCAATCCCAGGTGAAGCGTTGCGCGCGTTGGCGACTTGCACGGTGACTTTCGACCCAGGCAGATGCCCGCCTTCTCCCGGCTTCGC
>CAZYAH010000250.1:0-3739 GCA_964645595.1 uncultured Alicyclobacillaceae bacterium
GCCTCCTACTGTTGCCGGAAGGCCGGTAGGGGGTTGAAGAAGAGGTGTACGAAGTAGGAGATTTTTCGTCTCCTGGCGATATTGTCGGTCTTCTCAAACAGGCTTTTCCTGGCTTACGCCTGGAACGCATGTTCCCGCTCGGCGAGGGATGGGATAGCTTTACCTTCCTTGTGAACGACTCCGTCGTATGTCGGATCCCCAAGAGGTCGGCCGTGGCGAAGCAGATGGCCTGCGAAATTGACATCCTTCGAGTGGTACGACGCTACGTTTCTGTCAACGTACCCGACATTTCCTACATTGGGCCACGGTTGGCCAACATGCCATTGTCTTTGACCGGCTATCCCCTGATTGAAGGGGTACCACTTCAACACTTGGCTGATCACGTCGAACGGCAGAGGTTCTTCCCGCTACTTGGAGAATTTCTGTCAGAATTGCATTCCATTCCTCTGGACGCGCTGCCCAGGGATGTACTCTGGTTTCGCTGGACCGGGGAAGTGCAAGCGGGACCGGTGAATGGCTGGGAAGAGGGGCTCCGAGGATTCTGCGCACGAATCCAAAACAAGGTCTTGCCACTCCTGCGCGACAATACAAGGCGAACGGTCACAAGGGAAATTGTTTCCTTCATCAATAGGCCCGAACACTTCGCATTCCAACCCGTCTTGATTCACGGCGACTTTGCGGCGGAACATATCTTGGTGGACACGGAGACGGGGCGAGTGACGGGGATTATTGATTTCGGAGACTGTGGGTTGGGCGATCCCGCCTACGATGTGTGGCCCGAACTGAATCCTTATTACACTCGTCCCGTGGACGATACGTTTTTCGTTCGGCAGCGCTTCTATCGTCGATTTGCTCCGTTCCACGGTGCGCTATTCGGCTTGCAGACCGGAGACGACAAACTGGTTCAATCCAGTTTGTGTGAAATTGAGAACATGCTTGGGGCTTGACGGCACCAGTTCACGACTAATCGTAAGGTACACGAATGAACCACCGACACGTGCCCTGGGCAAGTGCATATGATACGTCAGCAGATCGCGGTGCCGAAAACTTGCTGAGGAGCACGGTCAGGGGGAATCAGTAGTGTACAAGGAAATCAAGGCGCGTCCGTTGCCCGAGCGCTTGTTGAAACTCGACGGAATCTCTGCCCGAACCATAAGAGAGCACTATAAACTCTACGAGGGATACGTGAACAAAGTGAACGAAACCCGGGCGAAACTGGAGAAGGTCGACTTTGCTAAGGGGAATGCCACCTACAGTGAAATTCGAGCCCTCAAACGCGGTGAGAGTTATGCCTTGGACGGAGTGAAGTTGCATGAACTGTACTTCGACGAACTCGGCGGCAGAGGCAAACCCGAGGGAGACATTCTCAAAGCGATAGAAAGGCAATACGGGAAGTATGATCGTTTTCTTGCAGAATTTCGGGGCGCTGGGTTGTCTGGCCGCGGTTGGGCAATTCTCGCGTTTGATCCGCAACTGGACGAACTGTTCATCTATATCACGGATGACCAGCATGACGGGCACGTCATCCAATCCATTCCAATCTTGCCGATGGATGTGTTTGAACACGCCTACTACATTGACTTTGGTACATCCCGCGGACAATACATCGATACATTCTTCAAGAACCTCGACTGGTCGGTAATCAACCAGCGCTATGTGCAAGCCAAAAAGGCAGTCAAACCACGGCTTCGACTGTTTGGCTGACAGCATACGAATAACCACGACGCGGCAGAACACGAAGCCGCGTTTCTATTGTCAATCTGGTAGCTAACAGACTTTCCACCGACGAGTGAACACGATTCATCACTATGACTAGAATTACGAACCCCACGAACCACAAAATGTACCCAAGCTGTCTTGGCCGAAATTCAACTCCAGGCATCGGAACACCCCCTACAAAACACCATATTTGAGTAATGGTGATTATATCCTGCTTGCACGTCTGATAAGGGGGCCGCTGATTGTGAACGTGTGCCTTTCCGATAGCGCAACCGGGATTTCTGATACCCGCTTTCCTCCGCATGAGCGCCGGAACTATAGTGAAATTGGCAAGAGAGTCCAATATCCGGGAGGTAGTACAATGACCCATTCCTTTTACGGGATCGATCACGTTCAGCTCGCGGCACCTCCGGGCTGCGAAGAAGAGGCCCGGCGCTTCTACGGAGAGATCCTCGGCATGGAGGAATTTGCGAAGCCGGAGGCGCTGCGTAGGCGGGGCGGGGTATGGTTTCGCTGTGGATCGCATCAAATCCACATCGGCGTGGAGGAAAAGTTCGCTCCGGCGAAAAAAGCGCATCCGGCAATTCATGTGAAAGATCTGCATGCCCTCAAAGCGAAACTCGTCACCCACGGCATTCCGGTGAGAGACGACGATCTCCTGCCGGGAGCGGATCGGTTCTACGCGGAAGATCCGTTCGGCAATCGCCTGGAGTTCCTCGAGTGGAAGGAGTGACACCGGTGCCTATCAACTTCCACGACGAGGCGAATCGAAACTCGTACGCCACCCGCACCGCGGACGAGAGCTGGCTGAATGCAATGCGGTCCATCGCGAACCCACAGGGCCTTCGCGTGGCTGATATCGGCTGTGGCGGAGGCATCTACTCCCGAGCATGGCTGGAGCTGGGCGCAAGACATGTGGTTGGCGTCGATTCGTCCAGGGTGATGATGGACGCGGCCAGAGAGCGCGCGAGCGACAATCTTTCCTTGGCGTTCCAGTTGGGCGACGCCGCGGATACGGGATTGCCGGACGGCTCCGTCGATCTCGCTTTCGAACGCGCCCTCATCCATCACCTCTCGGACCTGGAGCCAGCTATGGCTGAGGCGTATCGCATCCTGTCAGTGGGGGGCTGGTTGGTGGTGCAAGACCGTACGCCGGAGGACGTGGCTCTTCCTGGTTCGCGGGAGCACATCAGAGGCTATTTCTTTGAACGGTTTCCAAGACTGCTCGAAATTGAGAGGTCAAGGCGTTGGACCATTGAGCAGGTGATGTCCGCTATGGGACGAGCGGGATTCCGTGAAGTGGATGCTTTCACGTTTTGGGAAACTCGGCGGGTGTACAAGTCGTTTGACGAGCTCGCGAAAGATCTGCGGGCACGCACCGGACGGTCGATTCTGCATGAGCTCGACGACGGGGAACTGGAAAGCCTGATAGCGTTCATTGGCCACAAGGTAGGAACGGATGGGCCCATCGTGGAGCAGGACCGGTGGACAGTTTGGCGCGGAAGAAAGATACTGTAAAGTGTCGCTTGGCGCGACGAGAATGAGAGAGAAATCGGAGGAATGGGTGGATGCGCACTCCCGCGTCCGTATGGTTTCTGTTAATTAGCGTCTTTACGGTCCATTTGGGAAGCTATATGGTCATTCCGTACATGATGGTCATTCTGCCCAACAGTTTCGGCGTCTCTGCGGCGATGGCGGCAATTCTCGTCTTCGTTGTGAAATTTTCCGTAAAGGCTGCGAACTTTATCGGCGGTCCCGTGGCGGACAAACTTGGCGCGAAGAAACTGATGATTATCGGGATGCTCCTGCGCGGCGCGGGCATGGCTGCATTTACCATCAGCCAAAACGTCCTCTGGCTGATGCTTTGTAGTCTGATTGCAGGTATCGGCAACGGCTTGTACTCCCCTCCCACGCGAGCGGCCCTCAGCGCTCTCACTCCAGCGGACGAGCAACGGTGGATTTTTGCGTTGCGCGCCGTTGCCGCGAATCTTGGCATGGCCTTGGCTCCAGCCACCATGCT
>CAZYAH010000251.1:0-3738 GCA_964645595.1 uncultured Alicyclobacillaceae bacterium
AGATTTACGATTTGACGCGGATTGACCGCTGGTTCCTGCACAAAATCAAGGGCCTTGTCGACGCCGAATGCGAGATGCGGGAGCTGTCCAAGTCGCAAGGGGGCGCCCTGGCCGCGCTCGAGACCAGCCCAGACCTGCTGAAGAAGTGGAAAGAACTCGGTTATCCCGATACCGCCATCGCCCGGTTCTGCGGCGTGGACGCGGCGGACCTCTGGGCGCTGCGCCGCGACTTGGGACTGTTTCCGGTGTACAAGATGGTGGACACCTGCGCAGGCGAGTTCGCCGCGGCCACACCCTACTACTACAGCTCGTACGAAGAGGAAGACGAAGTGGAGACGGGAGACCGCAAGAAACTGCTGGTCCTCGGCTCCGGGCCAATCCGGATTGGCCAGGGAATCGAGTTTGACTACGGCTCGGTCCACGCCGTGTGGGCGCTGCGCAGGGCCGGGTACGAGGCGATTATCATCAACAACAACCCGGAGACGGTGTCGACCGACTTTAACACATCGGATCGACTGTATTTTGAACCGCTGCACGTCGAAGACGTTCTCCACGTGGTGGAGCGGGAACGCCCGGACGGCGTGATTGTGCAGTTTGGCGGCCAGACGGCGATTAACCTCGCGGAGCCGTTGGCCCGAGCGGGGGTCAAAATCTACGGGACGTCGCTCGAGGATATCGACGCGGCGGAGGACCGCGAGAAGTTCGACGACTTGTTGTCCCGGCTGGACATCCGGCGGCCGCCTGGGTATTCGGTGACCTCGCTGGAGCAGGCGCTCGTCGCGGCGGAGAAGCTCGGCTACCCGGTGCTGGTGCGGCCGTCCTACGTCCTCGGCGGGCGGGCCATGCAAATTGTGGATTCCGAGGACGAGCTGCGGACCTACATGCGGGAAGCCGTAGAGGTGTCGGACAAGCATCCAGTGCTGGTGGACCGCTACGTGCAGGGGATTGAGGTCGAGGTCGACGCCATCAGCGACGGCGAGACGGTGATTATTCCAGGCATCATGGAGCACATTGAGCGCGCCGGCGTTCACTCCGGCGACTCCATTGCCGTCTACCCGACGCAAAACATTGGACCCGCCGTGAAGGACACCCTGGTTGACTACACCGTCCGGATTGCGAGAGGGCTTCGCGTCAAGGGACTGGTCAACATTCAGTTTGTGGTGCAGGGTGACGAGGTGTTCGTGCTCGAAGTCAACCCGCGCTCGTCGCGGACCGTGCCGTTCCTCTCGAAGGTGACGGGCGTGCCGATGGTCCACCTGGCCATGCAGGCGGTGCTCGGGGAGTCGCTGGCGGACCTTGGCTGGCAGACGGGGCTGGTGCCGGAGCGCCCGCTCGTGGCGGTCAAAGTGCCAGTCTTCTCCTTCGCCAAGTTGCGCCGCGTGGACATCACGCTCGGACCCGAGATGAAGTCGACCGGTGAAGTGATGGGGACGGAGCGCACCTATGCGAAGGCACTGTACAAAGGCTTGCTGGCAGCCGGCATGACCATTCCGGCGCACGGCACGATTCTGGCGACCATCGCCGACCGGGACAAGGAAGAGTCCTATCCGATTCTCGCGGGATTTGCCAGCCTCGGGTACCGCCTGGCGGCGACCGAGGGCACGGCCAAGTTCCTGCGCGAGAAGGGACTGGAAGTGACCGTTGTGAACAAAATCGCGCAGGGGACGCCGAACCTGGTCGACGACATTCGCGAAGGGCGGATTCAACTGGTCATCAACACCCTGACGAAGGGGCGGAAGCCGGAACGGGACGGATTCCGCATTCGCCGCACGGCGGTGGAACACGGCGTGCCCTGTCTGACGTCGCTCGACACGGCCGCTTCACTGCTCGAGGCGCTGTCCACCATCCGGCTCGGGACGCAGCCGTTGTCCGGCGGCAGAAAGTGGGTGGATGCACTGTGACCGAACTCCGAGAGCTTCTCGCGTCTGCTACCTACGACTTCGCCCGCGCGCACTCCTACCTTGCGCTCGACGTCCCTTACTGGGACGAGGCGGAGCGTCTCGTCGAGGAATTCGGTCCGGTGGTGAGCGGGTACAAGGTCGGCCTCGAGTTGTTTCATGCGGCTGGCCAGCGCGCGGTCGAGCGGCTGGTCGCGTCCGGGAAACGCGTGTTCCTCGACGTGAAGCTGCACGACATACCGAATACGGTGGCCGGAGCGCTGCGCGCGATTCGCGATTCGGGCGTCGAGATGGTCAACGTCCACGCGCTCGGCGGCGCCCGCATGCTCGAGGCGGCGCGGAGTGCCCTGGAGGGAGGCGAAAGCCGGCCGCTGCTTATCGCGGTGACCGTCCTCACGAGTCTTGGCGACGACGACTTGGCGCGGATGGGACTGCCTGAGGTACAGGAACTGGTCCCCCGACTCGCGGAGTTGGCGCACGCCTGCGGATTGGACGGAGTGGTTGCGTCGGCGCGAGATCTGGACGATATTTACCAACGCGTGCCAAAGTCCTTTGCGACGGTGGTGCCGGGTACGAGGCTGCCTGGCGGGGAGCGCCATGACCAGGCGCGCACCCTGACGCCGCGGGAAGCGGTCGCCAAGGGGGCAACCCACCTGGTCATCGGCCGTGCCGTCACCAGGGCAGCGGACAAGTGGCAAGCGTTGCAACAGGTGTGGGATGAGATGGAAAACGGTAAGTCGCTGCTGGAGAGAGGGAGATGGTCATGAACAAGGGCGCATTTTTGGACAGTCCGCTGGACGTCCGCGGGGCACTTGCGCTCGGATTGCTGCAGATGGGCGCAGTCGAAATTCGGCCGAAGGAGCCGTTTACCTGGTCGTCGGGGTGGAAGTCGCCAATCTACTGCGACAACCGGTTGATCCTTGGCGTGCCGCGGGTGCGCGATCTCGTTGCCCGCGGCCTGGCCGCGATTCTGGAACAGCATTATCCCGCACTCGACCTGGTCGCTGGGGCCGCGACGGGTGGCATCGCGCACGCAGCTGTCGTGGCGGATCGGCTCGGTTTGCCGATGGCGTACGTTCGGAGCAGCGCCAAGGACCACGGCCGGCAAAAGCGGGTGGAAGGTCGTGTCTTCCCGGGCGCTTGTGCGGTGGTTGTGGAGGATACGCTGTCGACGGGGAAATCGGCCTATGAAGCCGCCGAGGCGCTTCAAGAAGAAGGTGTCAAGGTGCTCGCCGTCTGTTCGATTTTCTCGTACGATTTTCCGCATGCGGCTCGGCGGGTGGAAGCCTCGGGTATCCCGGCATATCGGCTGCTCGACTACCAGACGCTGGTTGAGGTCGCCGAACAGCACGGCTACGTTTCCGCAGACGACGTGGCGCAACTGCTCGCCTGGAGGATGTCGCCAGAAACGTACGGAATGTAGTAGAAAAGGATGCAACAAAAGGGCCGTCCCCCTGGGGATCTAATCCCCGAATGGGACGGCCTTGACGTATCTTCGACCCGGTCAGGCGATGGTCGGTCCTGGAATCTGATCCCAGGTCTCCCGTTTCCGCTTGACCTCTTGCCCGACGTACACGGTGCCGTCTGCATCGACCTTGTAGTCGTACACCGACAGCGGATCCGGCGCTGGCGAGCTCGGCGTTGGCACGCCGTAGATGTCGTACAGACTGTTGTGGCAAGGACATTCAAACCAGCTCTTACCGCCGTTGTATTTCGCGGCGACGGACTTTCCGTTTTCCTCGGATCCGTTTACGTGACAACCCAGGTGCGTGCAGGAGTGCGACATGATCATCAATTTGTTCTTGTACTTGATCACGTAGACGTCGTTGTCCTTGTCCTG
>CAZYAH010000252.1:0-3733 GCA_964645595.1 uncultured Alicyclobacillaceae bacterium
GAAACAATCGGATCCCTTCCTTCCCTTTTTTTGCATTCATATGGGCGGAAGGCGAAGGGTATGCGACCCGCCGACGCAAAAGGCAAAACATTCGCACAAGTGGTCAAACACCATACTACCGTGTGGCCACATACTGGGGAGGCGATGGGCGCCTGCACCCCCGAGACTCGACAGGCTGCCCAAACAATCTCCCTATATAAACACCCTCTCGGGAAGGTGAGCGAAACGCGCGAACAGCGCCACACGTCATCCTATGAGAGGGTGTAAAAATTGGTGTCTGGCCCCAGGTTGCGCTTCAGGTCCATTCACAAATATATGGTATAGTACGTATGTACAAATTACCCTGTGCGCAAAAGGAGTATGCTATGCAGCGGCCATGGCTTCGCAAACTGGTCACATCCATTTATCGGTTAGAGTTATACGAAATCCTCGGCATTCTCATGTCGACGGCCGCCATAGTGGTCTTCTTCGCGTTCGCCAAGAGACTCGACCGAATCATCGGCGTTCGGGACTACCACTGGAAAGTGGTGAACGCCGTAGTTGGCATGTATCAGAACCTGTTGCCGTGGATCTTCACTGGGGCCTTCGCGCTTTTGTTTCTCCTCCTGTGGTGCCTGCAGCGACGCGACAAGGCCATTTTCCACAAGACGGCATTCATCGTCCGCATCCTGATTGCGTTCTGCACGATGATGGCCATCTATAAGATTGTAAACTTCTACATTTCTGTCTTTAATCCGTATGACAGAGATTTCATCTTGCAGCAAATTGACCGCACGCTCTTTTTCGGGAAGCTCCCGGCCGAGTGGATGGAGGCCATCACGTGGAAACCGCTTACCTACCTGCTCAGTCTGGCATACATGTCGTGGTTCGTCCTGACCTACGCGACCATTCTCGTCATGCTCACGCACAGCCGCCGGACGGCCGTCGAATTCGTCTTCACGGCTATGTCCACGTTCTACGTCGGGTATCTAACGTACATTCTGGTCCCTGCCATCGGCCCCATTCACACGGTCCAGTTCACCCAACCCATGGGCGGCATCGCCAGTGTGTTTACTCATGACCAGACGCTGCTCGCGCGCGACTGTTTCCCCAGTCTGCACACGGGAATCTCGGTTGTGATGTTGACTTACGTGTGGCGCTACCGGAAAAAATGGCTGTGGCTGTACGGCCCGCTGGCGTTTCTCATCATCTGGTCGACGATGTACCTGCGTTTTCACTACGGCATCGACGTCATTGCCGGCAGCGCTTTGGCGGTCGCCATGGCCCAACTCTGCCCGCTGGCCACACAGTGGTGGGAAAAGCGTCGTGCGGCGGTGGCTGCAGACACCTTGGTCAGCGCGCCGCAGCTCGGCACTACGGCGCAAGGGAATCGGACGGTGTCCGAACCCGTCTGATCCACACGCCGCAAGTCGCCGACAACCGCTGTTGAAATGGTCTAAGTCGTGTTATATGATGGTTCTAGTATTGTACTTATACTGCATGAGGAGGAATCCTACGTGGCATTTGTCATCACCTCGCCATGCATCGGCGAAAAAGCTGCAGACTGCGTTGAAACTTGCCCTGTTGACGCAATCCACGAAGGAGAAGACCAATACTACATTGATCCGGACACCTGCATCGACTGCGGTGCCTGTGAGGCGGTTTGCCCCGTGTCTGCCATTTACATGGAAGACTTCGTTCCGGAAGAAGAAAAAGAGTTTATCCAAAAGAACCGAGACTTCTTCAAGAATCGGTAAGCTTTGTATAATCACGCTGCGCGATGCTGCGTAGGAGCGGCCGACGGGAATTCCGAGAGGAATTCCCGTTCCTTTTGTCGCGAGTTTTGTAGCTTGTCAGAGCGGGACTATATTCGCATGTTCCGACGCAACGAAATGGTCTCCTCTACGGCGTTGCTCGGCCTCGAGCCGCCTGCCCGCTGTCCTCTGCCAATCAGCCAACAGGTGACCAGTTGGACGAATCCAAGCATCACCGCGAATGTCGCAATGGCTCTCGGCGTCGGGCGGATTTCGACGAGGGCGATGAACGCCGCAATGCCGAGGACGCGGCCAGCATTTTCGAAGATTTCCCTCGAAATGATGTACTCCATGTGGAATTCGTTGGTTCTCGGCAAGTTGCTGATGCTGTCAAATACAAATCCCTGTAACGGCACCAAAAACAGCGGAAGCGAGACGGCAATCAGCGAGCCGTACCAGACAATCAGTGTCGCCCGGATGGGGAGCAAAAACAAAAGCGCAGCCAGCGCCATACAAATGGCGCCAACAGTCATGCTCTTCAAACGGCGCCTGTGGTCCACGAGGCGACTGACGACAAAGAACGAGATTGAAGACAGTGCGCTCTGGAGCAGGACAAATTCCCCCAGTTTCCATTCACTCCCGGTCGCTATGTACATCAAGAGCCCAATGAGGAACAGAAATACCCCTTCGCGCAGTCCGTACACCGCACAGCCGAACAGAATCATGCGCCAAGGTCTCACCCGCAGTGCAGCCAGCGCTGCGCTTGCAGACAACCGGGCGCCTGAGTTGTGCACCTTCAACTTGAAACTGAAGATGACCGCGACGACAAACAGGGCAAACGACAACCCGAACGTCCAGTGATAGCCCGTTAGCCCGCCGAATCGGTCTTCCGTACTGATCAGGTAACCCGCGAGTGGAGGCGCCACCATTCCGGCCACAGCGCCCATGACGCCGTTCAGCCCGTAAAACCGATCTCGGGAGCCTGTCTCCGTGACCAACAGACTCAGTTCGTTGAAGGAACACCAGTAGAACCCGGCGGCAATTCCCATGATGGCTCCGAGGACAGCAGGCCAACGAGCGATGGCGACGTCGCCCACGAGAGCGGTGAGATAAAATACCGCATGCAGCCCAATCCCGATTCGCAGCGTCAGGCCGCTGTGGACCTGTTTGGCAATCCAGCCAGCAAGGACGAATGTCGCCGGGATGAAGCAGTAGACGGTGAGATTGTACCAACCAATGGCCCCGTAACTTCTGTCCACCTTCCACAAGTAGACGTTCACAAACGTGTTTGACAGAGAGATCGACAACGTGAAAATGCCGCTTACCACGAGCAACCACCAAGCATGACGCGTGAGCGGTTTCCGTGTCAGAATCACCACCCCCGAAGTAGATCCGTGAACGCACCGCGCTCGGACGTGCCACTTCGCGGTAGTGTGTCCGAAAATCCGGCAGAACACACAATCGGACTACAAAAGGCACCAGGGATTCCCCGGTGCCCGTTCTTTTGCGATCCCGCTGGAGGTTTTCGCACGTCTCTGTCCGCAGGATCCAATGCTCACATGTTGCGGCGGTACTGCCCACCGACTTCGTAAAGCGCGTGCGTAATTTGCCCAAGGCTGGCCACCTTCACGGTCTCCATCAGCTCCGCAAAGATGTTCTCGCCCCGCCTTGCCACGTCTTGCAACCGCTTCAAGGCCTGCGGTGCTTCCTCGCAGTGCGCCTCGTGGAACTTGCGCAAATTGTGGATCTGTTGCTCCTTCTCTTCTCGAGTAGCGCGCGCCAGCTCGACTTTCGGAGGCTGGTAGTCCGGTTGCAACGTCTTCGGGTTGAGGAACGTGTTCACACCGATGATTGGAAGTTTGCCGGAGTGCTTCAGCTCCTCGTAGTAGAGGGACTCCTCCTGGATCTTGCTCCGCTGATACTGCGTCTCCATCGCGCCGAGCACGCCGCCGCGGTCGTTGATCCGCAGGAATTCCTCCAGGACCGCCTCTTCCACCAGG
>CAZYAH010000253.1:0-3726 GCA_964645595.1 uncultured Alicyclobacillaceae bacterium
GAGGCGGAGGAGAAGCGGTTTGCAGAGACAACCGAGCACGTCTATCGGAAAAACGTCTCGGTCGCCCGCATCGACGCGCTGTTTGAGCCGACGATTAAAGTGTTAGTCGGCGCCAGCTATCTGATTGGCCTCGGCTATGGCACGTATATGGTGTTCCAGAGCGAGATTACCTTGGGCGAGTTGACTGCGTTCAACGTGTACCTCGGCATGCTCATCTGGCCGATGCTCGCCATCGGGGAACTGATCAACGTGATGCAGCGCGGCAACGCTTCGCTGGACCGCGTCAACGAAACCCTCGCCTATCCGCCCGATGTGGTGGACGGCGGTGCGGCGGGGGTGCGAGCTCCCGAAGTACCCGAGACGATTGAATTTGACCACTATACCTTCCGCTACCCGCTGTCGGCAGATGACAACCTGCGCGACATCACGCTCACCATCCGCCGCGGCGAGACGCTTGGCGTGGTCGGGCGGACGGGGAGCGGCAAGACAACGCTCATTAAGCAGCTTCTCCGCGAGTACCCGCCCGGGCAGGGCAGCTTGAAGCTCAACGGCGTGCCGATTGACGAAATTCCGCTCGCGACCCTGCACGGGTGGCTCGGCTACGTGCCGCAGGACCCCATGCTGTTTTCGCGTACCGTCGAGGAGAATGTGCGCTTCGGAGCGCCTCACGCCAGTGACGACGCCGTGCTCCGAGCGCTGGAAATGGCGAGCTTCACGAAGGACCTCGAGATCCTGCCAGACGGTCTGAAGACGCTGGTGGGCGAGAAGGGAATTTCGCTGTCGGGCGGGCAGAAGCAGCGCATTGCCCTGGCGCGCGCCCTTATCACCGACCCGGAAATCCTCATTCTCGACGACGCGATGTCGGCTGTGGACGCCCGGACGGAAGCGCACATCGTCGACCAAATCCGCCGCCACCGCCAAGGCCGAACCACCATCATTGCCACACACCGAATGTCGGCGGTGGAGCACGCTGATTGGATTGTTGTGCTGGATGAGGGACGGATTGTGGAAGAAGGGACGCACCGGGACTTGCTTCGCCTCGGCGGTTGGTACCGCGAACAATACGAGCGGCAACAGGCGGAGCAGGGCGTGGCGGAGGAGCTGGATGGAGAGCAAGGCAGCGCCGCGACCCAGGACAATTCGTCCACGGAACAGAGCATTCAAGAAAGCGGGGTGAAATCATGAGCGTCAATCGTCGGCTGATCCAGTACGCGTTGCAGTACAAGCGCACCATCATCCTGGCTTTGATAATGTTGACGCTGGCGGTGGCTGCCGAACTGACGGGTCCCTTCATCGCGAAGACCTTGATTGATCGGCACATTATCGGCATTGAGCGGACGTGGTACGAGACGTCCGGGCCGGGGGCGGACGCGGTCGAATACCACGGCCACTGGTATAAGCGAGGAGACTATTTCAGGCCGAATGAGCCCCACGGCCATCCGGCAACCGTGATCCAGGTGGGGCGGACGTTTTACTTTGTCAACCGGGATTTGCCGTTTACCAGCAACCCGACCGTGCAAGGCGGACAACTCACCGTGCACAGCGGGAAGGACGCCTTCACTGTGCCTGCGACGCCCTTGACTTCTGCAGAGCTGTTTGCATTCTACAAGCCTGAACTGCCGCGTATGTGGCAGTTGGCGGCGATTTACTTTGGCCTGCTCCTGGTGTCGGCGGCGTTCACCTACGGCCAACGGCTGTGGTTACAGGTGTCGGCCAACCGGATTATCCAGAAAATGCGCCGCGACGTGTTCCGGCAGATCCACCGCCTGCCCATTCGCTACTTTGACACCATTCCGGCCGGCAAGGTGGTGTCGCGGATCACGAACGACACGGAAGCCATTCGCGAACTGTACGTGACGGTTCTCGCCAATGTGATCTCTGGCATCGTCTACATGGCGGGGATTTTCGCCGCTCTGTTCATCCTGGATGTGCGCCTCGCGCTCATCTGCTGCCTGGTGGTGCCAATTCTCGTCCTGTGGATTATTCTCTACCGGAAGTACGTTGTGTCCATCAATCACCGGATCAGATCCCTCTTAAGCGACATCAACGCGATGATCAACGAAACCATCCAGGGCATGCCGGTGATTTGGGCCTTTCACCGCCAGGAGCGGACCTTTGCCGAGTTTGAGGCGCTCAACGAGGACCACTACCGGAGCCAGGTCCGGCTGCTTCGAATCAACGCGGCATCCGGCTGGAACCTGGTTGGCACTTTGCGCAATATCTTTTTCATCGCGCTCATCTCGTACTTTGGCTGGAAATCGTTCCACCTGGCCGGGGCAATTTCGTTCGGCGCCCTGTACGCGTTTGTCGACTACTTGGGGCGACTGTTTCAACCGGTGGTGCAAATCGTCAACCAGCTGGCCAACCTTGAGCAGGCGCGAGTGTCTGCCGAACGGGTCTTCGCACTGCTCGACGAACCGGGAATCGACGTCGTCAGCGGCACTATGGAACGGTACCGCGGAGACGTTGTGTTCGAGAACGTGTATTTCAGCTACGATGGAAAAGAAGACGTGCTGAAAGGGATCTCCTTTACCGCCCGGCAGGGTGAGACGGTTGCCCTCGTCGGCCACACCGGCAGCGGCAAGAGTTCCATTATGAACTTGTTGTTCCGGTTCTATGATCCGCGCGCCGGCCGCATCACGGTGGACGGCCGCGACATCACCACCATTCCTAGACAGCATTTGCGCAAGCACATGGGGATTGTCCTGCAGGACCCGTTCCTCTTCACCGGCACCATCGCGTCCAACGTCAGTCTCGGCGACGAATCCATCCCGAGGAGTCGCATCGAGCAGGCGTTGCGGGATGTGGGAGCGGATCGACTGCTTGGACACCTGCCGAACGGCTGGGACGAACCGGTGTTGGAGAAGGGCAGCACTTTGTCGGCCGGCCAGCGCCAGTTGATCTCGTTTGCGCGCGCGCTCGCGTTTGATCCGGCCATCCTCGTGCTCGACGAGGCGACCTCCAACATCGACACGGAGACGGAGGCGGTGATCCAGGAGGCGCTGGACGTCCTCAAACGGGGACGGACCACGTTCATCATTGCGCACCGGCTATCCACCATTCGCAACGCGGACCAGATCCTTGTGCTGGACCGAGGCGTCATTGTGGAGCGGGGAACGCACGACGAACTGATGGCGCGCAAAGGCAAGTATTATCAAATGTACCAGCTGCAGCAGGGAGCCTTGGGGCGCATTACGGGATAGGCCTCCTGCACGCGCGGGGCTCCGGGGACGCCCGGAGCCCGGACTTCGTACGACGTCCGAACACGCCGGATACCGGAAAATCCGCAAGGGAGGCGCACGGGGTGTACAGCATCGGAGTCGATTTAGGCGGAACCAAGATTTGTACAGGCATCATGGATGAACAGGGTGCGCTCGTGTTCGCGCACGAAACCCCAACGCGGGCGGATGAAGGGCCGGAAGCGGTCATTGGGAGGATCAAGGCGACCATCGACATGGCCTTGGAACACGCGCGCGGCACTGCGATTGCAGGCATTGGCATTGGGGCACCAGGGCCGCTAAACCCCTATAGCGGCGTCGTCCTCGGCCCGCCCAATTTGCCCGGATGGGACGAAATTCCCCTCGCCCAGGAGATTCACGAGGCGTTTTCGCTGCCAGTGTACCTGGAGAACGACTGCAACGCCGCAGCGATTGCGGAACAGCGATTCGGCGCCGGAAAAGGCGCGCGGCACATGGTCTACATCACCGTCAGCACAGGCATTGGCGC
>CAZYAH010000254.1:0-3725 GCA_964645595.1 uncultured Alicyclobacillaceae bacterium
TGCAGAACTCCATTGATGCCATGCCGCAGGGCGGAGATGTATTTATCCGGATGTACCAAAAGGCTGCACACCAAGTGACGGTCGAGATAGCGGACAACGGACCCGGCATCGCCGCTGCCCGCATTCCCACGCTTGGCGAACCGTACTACACAACGAAGGAAAAGGGCATCGGCCTCGGGTTGATGATCAGCTTCCACGTCATTCATCGCTTTGGTGGAACCATCGCGATTGACAGCACCGTTGGTCAAGGAACAAAGGTGACGGTGACGCTCCCTGCCGTTTCGAGCATCCGAGATGAGGCCAGGGAGGACGTCATGTAGCTTGTGGTTTTCCCCCAAGCGACACAGCTGGCTAATCTGCGAGCGCAGCTCCCTGTTCCCAAATTTCCGGTCCGACGGCCGCTCTGAGGACGCGGGCCGCGTGCCGGAGCTCACGCCGTCTGCGCCTGTGCCATTTGTGCGCAGCGTCCAGCCAGCGTTGGTCGGACTCAGTCGGTGCCTGGAGATTGCTGAGCGCCTCTTCGGCTTTCCTTTCGTGTTCTCGGGCTTCGATGAAACATTCAATGGTGATCAGAATGAGCCGTTCGTGTGAGGAATGCCCGTGCGCCAAGAGCCGGTGCAAGTTGCCGGCTGCAGTGTTTTTGTGATAGCTAGTCTCGTAGTTCTCTCGATGGACCGTCCGAAGGGGCGGTTGGTCCTTAAATGACGGGAGGAATTTCATTTCCGTCGTGATGGAACAAAACACTTGTTCTGCGTAGATGCTGGCGTCCAGATGGTCCAGGACGGTGGACAACGAAGGGTATAATGAAGCAAGGTGGCTCATCGCAGTTCCCCCTTTGGTACGTGTGGCTGTTTGCACAACACACGGATGGGCGTTCTCATGTCAATTTACATATATGGGCGTTGGGGTATTTCGGTGAGAACGAGACAATGCAGGAAGTGTATTAACTTACCGTAAGGGCGGTGATTCGGTTTGAAGATTCACGTCTTGGGCTATTGGGGCACCTATCCAGAGCCAGGTGAGGCGACGACGGGATTTCTGGTGGAGACGGACACCGAAAAGGTGCTGTTGGACTGTGGTTCTGGGGTGTTGGCGCAACTCTTCAAGCTTTGCGATTTCACGGACTTGAGCGCAGTAATTGTCACGCACCACCACCATGACCACACGGCCGACCTCGGCGTGCTGGGCTACAGGGCGCTGCTCGCGCGGCTCCAAGGGGAGCGCAGCGCTCCGCTGCCCATCTACATGCCGGAAGGTCCGGCGGATTTGATGCGCGAGTTCGAGCAGGAGCCACTGATTGACCTGCAGAAAATCGACGCGTCGTCGAAATTGCAGATTGGGGAGTTGACGGTTTCCTTCGCCAGGACGGAGCACCCGGTGTACTGCGTGGCTTGCCGCTTTGAGCACCGCGGACAAGTGTTCGTCTTCTCCGCGGACTCCAGTGATTGCGTGGGACTGCGCACGATAGCACAAGGTGCGGATCTGTTTGTCTGCGAAGCGAGCATGTACGACGGGCAGGAGGAAGCCGCGCGTCGGGCTGGTCATTTGACGGCACGGCAGGCCGGTGCATTGGCCAGGGACGCAGGCGTTCACCACCTTGCGCTGACCCACTATCCTCACTACGGCGACATCGACAAGCTCATCTCCCAGGCGGCCGAAGCGTTCGGTCAGGACGTCATCCGCCTCTTTACGTTGCAGACATTGGTTATCGAAGAGCTCTAAACAAAATAGGGGACAGAAAACGGAAAGAGCCTGGAACCAGGCTCTTTTTCATGCTCGGACAGTAATTCGGTTGCCTGACGTGTAGACTTGTAACCCCTTGTAGAAGAGCATGCGCGCCAACAAGACTTGACACACGCCGACGGCCAGGCTGACCCAGAGAATCCACGGATGCACCGCGTCCACGATGGCGGAAGGCAGCGAACTGATGAATCCAGCGGGCATGACGCCGAAGATCAGGATGCGAATGAAGGTACCGTGGAAGATGGCGGGAGGATAATGGGAAAACGTCAGGAATGACATGGCGAGTTGCGCGCCAATCCCCTCGCGGCCGCCGATGAAGAAAACCAGCGACTGGGCGCAGACCACGAATCCAATCAGCAGCAGGAAGGCCGCCACCACGGCCACGGCGGTCTGTCCAATGTGAAGAAGGTCTCGCGGTACAGACAGCCCCAACATGACCACGCCGAACAGAATGTCTCCCCAACCGACCACGTTTTGTCGGCTGATCAGCGCGTGAAACAGGGGAGAACGCGGGTTGCTCAGGTAAATGTCGAGCTCACCTTCGGAAATAATTCGCCCGAGCCGAAGCGTGTTTCCGAAGCAGACGTCCATGACGCCAAAGCTGACCGCGCTGATTCCCCACAAAAACAGGATGTCTTGCTGGTGCCAGCCTTTGACCACCGGGAATTTGCTAAAGTACAGCACCCAGAACACGACCCAGATGGCGTCGTTGAACACCATGCTGAACACTTGCGACCAGAAGCTTGTGCGAAACGCATAGCTTCCTTTCAGGTTGAACCAAAAGTAGGCGAGCAGCAGTCTTGCGCTGTCAACCCCCTTGTACATGGAGTTGCCGAACCCCCTTCCGGTACAGGATGTAACACACCAGGGCCAGCAGCACAGCCCAGGCGAGCGACACGGAGATGTCGCGGGCAACCTCTGAAGGGCGCAATGCGACCAGCGTGTGTGCTGGCAGGTAAGCGACAGCCTGAAACGGCAGCCACAGACAAATCTGTTCCAGCCAGTGCGGGAACAGCGGAAGCGGAATCATCATCCCACCTAGAATCATCACAAGACGCGAGAGGATGAGGTCCAACCCCCGGCCATCCTCAATCCAGAACAGCAGCAGGCAAACCGCCATGTTCATAGAGAACTGGACGGTCAGGGCAAGCATAGACACCGCCAGAAACAGCAATACAGACGCGACGCTTGCGGCCGGAAAGCCGAAGCTGGCGAATGCCACCAGCCCCGCAGCGGCCAGGTTGACACCAATACGGACGAAGGATTCGGCTAGAAATTGCGCATAGTTGTATAAGACGTAGTTGAGCGGCCGGGTCAGGCGGTACGCAATCTCACCCTGCTTGATTTCCTCGGACAAGGTCCCGATGAGGCGTGGCGTTCCCATTACGATGGCTTCCGTCACGGCCAGGTACCAGACGACTGCTCGAGCGTCGTAGCCGCTGAATTGGGATGGTCCGGCCGCCTGAAACGTGGTCGACCAGAGGTTTGCGAAAATGTACATGATGATGAGAAGAAAAATGCTCTGGATGAACAGCTCGGTGACATATGCCCACTGGTTGCGCACCGAGATGACAAAGACCGCCCAGTATTTCTGCACGGAGTTCACGCAGCCTCCCCTCCTTGGACTCAGTTCAGCGCAACTTCGAGTTGCTCCGACTCCACGTAAATGGCGCGAATGATTTCTTCCATCGAAGGTTCGCGGACACTCACGTCTCTTACGGTGAACCGCTGAAAGACCTCAGAGAGCACCGCATCCATCGGTGCGCGCGACAGGTCGACCACCAAACGAACCGAATTTCCGGTTTCGCGATGCACCTCGACGCCCTCGCGGGCGAACGAAAACGAATCCTCGGCGAGGTCCAGCCACACTTCCTTGTAGTGCAAGAAGCGGCTGACCAACTGCGAAGTGGGACCGTCGAACAACAGCCGTCCGTGGTTGATGACGAGCACGCGCTGGCAAAGGGACTCGATGTCCGTCGCGT
>CAZYAH010000255.1:0-3724 GCA_964645595.1 uncultured Alicyclobacillaceae bacterium
ACTCCTCCAATTCCGCAGCTGCCTTCTCCCATTCTGCCAGGAGTTTCTCATAAGCCTCTAAAAGCTGGTCCAACTCCGCCTGCAAGGCGATGGTCCGGTCCACGTCCTGTGACGCGGCGGCTTCTGTCAGTTCCACGCCGATGGCTTGCTGGCGCTCTTCCATTTCGGCAATCTGTTGCTCCATCGCGCCAACTTTCTCTCTCAGTTTGCGAACATCTGCGGATCGAACATGGCGTCGTTCTCCACGGGTTGCCGCCTGCGCTGGTGATGTGGTGGCTGCAGTCGAGCGGCTGCTGCGCTCGGTTGATGGCGCTTTGCCCATCGCACCAGCACTGGTTGACGGCGCGTCTTCCTGCCACTTCTGATCCGCTTCGACTTTCGCAACGTAGTCGCTGTAGTTCCCGATGTAGATGTGAAACCCGCTTTCGTCGAGCGTGACCACGTGGGTCGCCAGGGCGTCGATAAAGTAGCGGTCGTGTGAAACGAATATCAGCGTACCTTCGTAGTCCTGCAGAGCGTCCTCGAGGACTTCCTTGCTCACCAGGTCGAGGTGGTTGGTGGGTTCGTCCATCACCAGCACGTTTGCTTGTTTCAGCATCAGTTTGCAGAGCGCGAGCCGACTGCGTTCTCCACCGCTGAGCCCGGCGACCGGTTTCTCCACATCTTCACCGCGAAACAGGAAGCGCCCAAGAGCCGTGCGGACTGTCGTCATGTCGAGGCGCGGATACTCGTCCCACACTTCCGCGAGAACCGTCTTGTGCTCGTGGAGGTCGGCTTGCTCCTGGTCGTAGTAGCCAACCACGGCGTTCGTGCCCCAGCGCACCAATCCGCTTTCCGGTTTCAACCGTCCAACCACCGCCTTCAGAAAGGTCGACTTGCCGATTCCGTTCGGGCCGACGATGGCGATCCGCTGCCCCTTGGCAACCCGCAGATTGAGCGGACCGGGCAGTCGCTTGCCGGGATAGCCGACGACGAGGTTCTCGACGGTCAGCACGTCTTTTCCGGACTCCCTCGCGCACGTGAAGCGAAGCGCAAGCGTCGGTGTCTTTGTGTTCGGACGTTCAATCCTTTCCATGCGCTCCAGCATCTTGCGGCGGCTTTGCGCCCGCTTGGTGGTGGTTGAGCGGGCGATATTCTTCTGAATAAACGTCTCCATCCGCGCAATTTCTTTCTGTTGCGCTTCGTACCGCTTCAGGTCCGCTTCGAGTCGGGCGGCCTTCTGCGCGATGTAGTCGCTGTAGTTGCCGACGTAGCGGGTGGTGCGTCCGTTCTCAAGTTCGTAGACCACGGTGGCCACTTTGTCGAGAAAGTACCGATCATGCGAGACCAGGAGCAGCGCTCCCGGATATCCTTGAAGGTAGTTCTCGAGCCACGATATGGTTGCGGTGTCCAGGTAGTTCGTCGGCTCGTCGAGCACCAGCAGGTCTGGCTCCCAGGCGAGCAACCGGGCGAGGGACAGGCGCGTCTTCTGCCCGCCGCTCAGGGCGTGTACGGGGCGGTTGTGCATCTCAGGCGGGAAGTTAAGGCCGTCCAGGACGCGGCGGACGCGCGCTTCGACGGCGTATCCGTTCGCTTCCGCAAACTGTTGCTGAAGCGCGTCATATGCGGCGGAGAGCTGTTGAAACCGGGCCTCGTCGCTGTACACCTCGGGCTTGGCCATCTCCTGTTCCATTTCCCGAAGCCGCTGTTCCATGTCGTACAAGTGGCGAAACATCTCGGCGACGTACTCGAAAACGGTCACGCCCTCGTCCGCTTCGACGAACTGGGACACGTATCCGATGTTTGTCCCCTTTGCGACGCTGACTTCACCGGCAGACGGTTCTTCTGCCTGCACGACAATCCGAAGCAGGGTGGACTTGCCCGCGCCGTTCGGCCCGACCAGCGCCACCCGCTCCCCGGACTGTACCGTCAGGTTTGCGTCAATCAAAACGTCGTCCGCCTCGTAGTGTTTGGCAATGTGACTTGCTTGCAGCAGAATCATGGAAGTCTCCTTTTCAGTCGTGCGCTGTCGACCGACAGCAGTCCGTACAAGGAATGTATACCGTCAGTGTAGCGAAGAGGGAGCGGAATGGCCAGCAGTTGTCCATCTCCCATTCATAGGTTGTCTCCCTTGTCTCATACACTCTACCAGGCAGAATTCGAGCAGGTCTGACGAGTGGTGACAAGGGGGGATTTATTGTGTTTAAACCGGATTTTCCGATGCCGTATGGCTACGTCTGGCAATACGAACTGATCCGCTGGCTGCAATCGATGTGCACGTCTACCATCTACCAATACATGAAGTGGCTGTCGATGCCCGGTGTTGAGGCGTTTTACGTGGTCGTGCTGCCGGTTCTGTTCTGGTCAATTAACAAGAGGATTGGTCTCCGCATCGCCTATGTCTTTCTCACTTCCATGTACGCCAACGTCTGGCTGAAGGAGGCCATCGGCGTGGTGCGGCCGGTTGGCATCCCGGGAATTCGCTCTCTGTACGTCGAGTCGGCGACGACTGTGTATTCGTTTCCAAGTGGCCATGCGCAAGGTCCGATGACGTTCTGGCTCATGGTTGGAAAGTGGGCACGAAAAAAGTGGCTCTGGCCATTCCTTCTTCTCCTGATCCTTGCAAGCGGCACCTCGCGCGTGTTCTTGGGACTGCACTGGCCGATGGACGTTTTGGTCGGCTGGGGTCTGGGGCTAGTCTTTGGACTCGCAGGTTGGTCGGTCGGCAAGTGGTGGACGTACCGCGCGTACACGTTCAACATCCGGCTGGCGATGGCAGTGGTCCTCCCGGTCATCCTGTTGCTTGTACACCGCGGAACCACCGCCGCCGAGTTCGCAGCGATTCTGCTCGGCATTGGGGTCGGCGCGGTTCTCGAGGAAAAGTACCTATGCTTGGACATAGATCCCGCGTGGTGGAAGCGAATTTGTACGACGGTTATCGGCATGGCCGGCATGATTGCGTTACAATGGGTTATAAAATGGCCGTCGGACAACACGGTTTGGCTTGTCGTGCGCGACACCCTAGTTGGACTGTGGGCTACGCTCGGCGCGCCGTATGTGTTCCACAAATGCGGCTTGTATCGGCGAGGGGAACCTGTTGCGTAATATGGACCATCCGCTCCACAAATTAAACGAGGGTTCTCGGCAGGGCACTGCGGATAAGCGTGCCCTCCGCGCGCACTACATAAGTCTGCGCAGCGCCCTTGACGACGACTTCCGCAGCCGGGCGAACACGGCGATTCAGGGACACGTGATGAAGTGGCTCGGCCAGTTGGCTGCGGAGGACGCACTTGACCGGCGCGTCGTCGGTCTGTACCGGGCACATCGCGGCGAGGTGAACTTGTTCCCGTTGGTGGATGTGCTTTGCTCGTCCGGGTGGACGCCCGCGTTTCCTGTCACCGACCCCGAGTCGCGGTCCATCGCGTTCTACCGAGTGGACACACAGACGGAGTGGAAGCGGGGACCATACGGAATCTGGGAACCGGCAGACGGCCATCCGGTAGACCTTGCGGAACTCGGCATCTTACTAGTGCCGGGCGTCGCATTCACGGCGAGCGGCTTGCGGCTCGGGTACGGTGGAGGATACTACGACAGACTGTTCGCCACGCCGCGCCTCGACGCCATTCGCGCGGGGGTCGCCTTTTCCTGCCAGCTGGCGGACGCGCTGCCGACAGAGCCTCACGATGCCTCCATGCACTATGTGGTGACCGAGCAAGGAGTGATCCGGTGCGAACCACTGCCCTGA
>CAZYAH010000256.1:0-3710 GCA_964645595.1 uncultured Alicyclobacillaceae bacterium
TAAACGGTTTCATTCGTATTTTTTACGAACAATTTTTTAACAGTGATATATATCGTTCGTGGGTAAACGAATGGCCGGTGCGCGCCTGAGGGCCGGACAGGAGATCCAGACCAAACCCCACTTTATGCTGGCGTTGGTGTTACGATGGATGCAACCAGCACTCTATCCCCACCGAAGACATGTGCTGTCACGGTGGACTCGGAACACGAACGGCGCATTAAGGGACCACTCGTCTTTCATTCCTTAAGTTGTATGTTTTCATTGACGGATGTCCAAATTTAGGGAATAATAGACTCCTTTTCTATCGCCTCTTCTCATTCTTTCCATAGAGCGAAAAATTATAAGAGAACTCCGGAAAATTTGGTTTACGTTTTCGTATTACGAGGCCTGAAAAGCGAAAGGGCGCACGCCTACAAATACATTCATATGTATCAAGAAGTTGCAAAAAGAGGTACCCTGGACAAAGAGGAATGGAACGAAATCCAGACTGGCTGCTGGGTGCTGCGGTCGTGCACGACAGTGCGAGTACAGTTCACTAGCGGAAGGGACGGAACGATTCTGAGTGAGTTGAATAGCGGTGAGCAGTTTAGTCAGCTTCGGCAATTCTTGAGCGCGCGGACCCGCGGCATTATCGCGCAGGCGCCCGAAGTACATACGGCGGTGATGGTTCCCCTGGTCAAGGAGGCGGATGGATCCGTTTCCGTCCTCTTCACCAAGCGGGCGGAGTCCTTGCGGAGGCAGCCTGGCGAGATCTCGTTCCCGGGCGGTCACCGCGAACCAGCGGATGGCACCGACGCCGACACTGCGCTGCGCGAGACGAGCGAAGAGCTCGGGATTCCAATCGAACAGATTGAGTACATCGGCCCGCTGGATGTCCTGGTTGCGTGGTCCGGCCTGCTGGTTTATCCGCACGTGGGCACGGTACCGGGGGTGAAAGCTCTCCGACCCAATCCACAGGAAGTGGGGGAGGTCTTTACCGTGCCGCTCGCGCAGCTGCTGGCGGCGCAACCGAAGTTCTACGATGTGGCACTGCGGCCCACGCCGCCGGACGACTTCCCCTACGAGTGGATTCCGAACGGCAGGAACTACCGATGGCGAACCACCAAGGTGCGCCAGTACTTTTATGTGGTGGGGGACCACGTCATCTGGGGCTTAACCGCCCGCATTCTCACACATTTTCTCGACATCGTGCGGACGCAAGGCCTTCCACAGACGTGAAGCGTGGGCCGACTGTCCGTTCGCAGCGCAGGATTTGGAAGGACAGCGCCCGCTGGTATCGTGAAGTCATTGCAGAGAGGGAAATTCGTTAACGAGGGAGTTCACCGATGTCTGACGTCAATTTGCAACCTTTGTTTTCCGCGCCTGTGCTGCGGCAAACACTGTTTCCGGACGTTCACCCGGGCCAGGCGAGCAACGTGTGGCTCGTGGAAACGGAGGAGGAGTCGGTCATTGTCCGCAGCACGCGCATGACTGCGGAGCCGGCGGACGCGTTTTGGTGGGGCGGCCGCGACCTGTTTGGGGTGGACCCGACCCATGTCTTTGCACTGGCTCAGGTCAATCGAGTGCTCCGGGAACTGTCCACAATTCCGGTACCGGCTGTGTTGCGGACTGGCCGCATCGACGGCAAGCCGTACGCGGTGGTGGAGCGGATGGAGGGGACGGTCCTGAAGTCATTTCAGGACCTGTCGCCGACGGCCTTGATCCAGCTCGGGGAAGCCATTGCCCGCATCCACTCGCAGACCTATGCCGAATGCGGGATATTGACCGGAGCTGTGCGGTATCCCGCAGCGGAATTCCACGAGCGGATGGTGCGGACGATGCGCGGTTTGGTTGAGCGGTTCTACGCGGACGATGTCGCCATCTCCCGACTGCTCGATCCGATGTGCCAGCGCGCGCTGCAGTTGCCTCGTCCTGGCAACGCATCGCTGGTGATGCTCGACATGGACCCGACGCAGTTCCTGACGGACGGCTCTCGGATTACCGCGCTCGTAGACACGGAAGTCTACGTGCGGGCACCGCGCGAGCTCGACCTTATCGCTATGGAGTACCTGCTGGACGAGGAGCGGATTAGAGCGTTTGCCACGGGGTATCAAGAGGTTCTTTCGCTCCCGGACCTCCGCGCGGTGCGCCCGGTTTACCGTTACCTCTACCGCCTCATGGAAGTGCAGGGGAGTGTGGAGATTGACCGATGGATGGACTGGCCCGCCTGGTTTGACCGGGTGTAGCCGGTATCACATGTCGAGTGCGTCGACGTTGCAGTGCAGGTGGATGGGGGCGAGCACTTTCAGCGCTTCCGCTTTTTCGACGCCAAGGCGCGCGCCGTACTGCTTCGCCTTGATTTCAAAGTAGGCGCTGTAAAACGGCCAGGTCGAGGCGGGAAACTGGCTTTCGTGCGATTGAATGGCCCGCAGCTTCAGATCCCACTTGGCGGTTATGTCCACGTACGTGTTGGGCTTGCTCGTGAAGGCGAGCGCAATGCAATCGACGCTGTGCGGGGCAAGGTTGTCTTCCCAGCAAATGTTGCCCATGCCGCTGAACAGGACGGCGGCGGCCGCGCACTGGCCGACTCTCCGATGAGCCGGATGCGCCTCGTACGGAAGCCAACCGTCTACGGTTATAACCGTGTCCGGACGGACGAGGCGAATGGCGCGGATAAAATCGCGCTCCAGTTGCTCCCCAGGCAAGTGTCCGACGTTCCAGTAGTCGAGCCAGATGTAGTCCTGGACACCGAGCAGTGCCCCTGCGCTCATCTGTTCGTGTCTGCGCGTCAGGGCGAGTTCCACTTCGTCTCTCCGCTTTATGGACCCAGCGCCGCCGCTGGTCACAGTCAAATAGGTGATGTGCGCCCCCTGCTCCGCCAACACAGCCACCGTGCCGCCGCAGGCGATGTCGATGTCGTCGGCATGGGGCTGGATACAGAGGATGCGCTTCGCGTCTAGGAGGTTCGGGATGGGAGCGAGATCATACAAGTCCATAGTGAGCCTCCTTCCAATGTGCGACCAAAGGCCGGACGAACCAGGTTGGCAGGAATCGATCCGCTCGTAAACGAAATGGTTTTGGAAATATCCTATGGAAGATGGAGGTTGTGCCATGAACTTGCGCCTGGACCACGTTGTTCACGCTGTGATCGAGCCAGCCGAGGCGGCACAGTCCTTTGCGTCGGAACTTGGGTGGAAGACGGTGCCTGGCGGGCGGCACGTGCACTGGGGGACGCACAACACGCTGTTCTACTTTGACGGCTGTTACCTCGAGTGGGTTGGGGTGTTTGACAAGCTCCTCGCCCGGCGGAATGAGTTTGGTCGCTGGCTCCTGCCCGACCTTGCCCGCGGCGAAGGGGCTTGTCAGTTTGCTCTGCGGACGCGGGATATCCGCTCGATTCAAGCGCTGTGGGATGCCGAAGGCTTGCCCTACGTCGGTCCAGTGCCGGGGGAACGGCATCGCAACGATGGATCGGTCATCCGCTGGAAGCTCTTGTTTCCCGCTCGGCAGCAGGACGAGGCGGCTTTTCCACTGCCGTTTCTGATTGAATGGGAAGAGAGTGACGAAGTGCGCGAAGCGAATCTGGTGAGTGCAGGCGCGGTGCCGAGAGATGCATCGGATAGGTGGCGGTTGTCCGCTGTGTACAGCTTGGTGCGAGATTTGGGTGCAACGGCGGACCGATGGAACCAGTACTTTGCCGCGGCGGGGGCACCTGCGGTGGTGGAGCGCGG
>CAZYAH010000257.1:0-3703 GCA_964645595.1 uncultured Alicyclobacillaceae bacterium
AGCTCCTCGGGCTATCCGGCTTTCAGGTCTACTACTGCTTGACTGATTTCAGCCGCGATCTGCTCCCAATGTATCCGACACTCGTGTTTTCGTCTGATCAGAAGCTGGTGCGCTTGTCCGGGGAACACACCTTGGACGTGTGGGGCAAAGCGCTCGGCAAGAAGGAGTGACACCGTGCAGAGACCATCTTGTTACACACTTTGGGCAAGCTTCTTCGTCTCTTCTGTGGCCACCGCGACCAGCCTCTTCTGGAGCCTCGGCCTCGGCTGGATCCCGTGCGACCTGTGCTGGTACGAGCGCATCTGCATGTATCCCGTGGCAGTGATTACCGGGGTGGCGCTGATGGCCAAGGATGACGGGTACCGCTGGTACGTCCTCCCGTTCAGCGTCGCAGGCTCCATCGTTGCCTTGTACCACTATCTGCTGCAGATGGTGCCGTCGTTGAACGCATCTACCGGGTGTACGTCCATCGTGTCGTGTGCGGTACCCGAGTTTCGCATCCTTGGCTTTGTCACGCCGCCACTGCTTGCTTTCTTCGCATTTGTCCTGTTGCTTGTTGCAAATCTTCCGGGCGCCTTGTCACGCGTTGGCCGCGGTCGGCGCCGCGACGTCCGCCTTGCGCGTAAAGGCACTGACGACGAAGGTGACCACTAGATTCACAATCATGGCGACAATGCCGACGTTCAGGTCCTTCGCCCACTGCGGCAGGAACGGCAGCAGGGAAGCCACCGACTTGTCGGTCATCGTGTAAATGTAGGCCACCACCAGTTCGCCGGCCAAAATCCCCCAGAAAGCCCCAGCCTTGCTGATGGGATTCCGCTTCAGCAGGCTGCAGAAGATGGCTGGGAAGAATTGCGTCACCAGGCTGTAGCCCATGAGTAACAAGGCGACAATCGTCTGCCCGCCGTTGAACGTGAAGTACAGCGCCACAAGGGCAACCACCGGCACCAGGAATTTCGCCAGCTTCGATACTTGCTCGTCCGATGCCTGTTGGTTGACGACCTTGTAGAGGTTTTTCGAGATCATGGTGGCGCTCGTCATCATCAACATGGATCCCGGCACGATGGCGCACAACAGCCCGGCCGCTCCAATCACGCCGACGAACCACGGCGAAAACGCCTGTTTGGAGATTTCCAGCAAGGCGAGGTCGCCGTTTTTAAGTCCGGGGACCTTCAGGATGGCTGCGAAGCCGACGAAGAACACAAACAACAGAATCAGTTGGTACAGCGGAAATACCACGGCGTTGCGGCGAAACACCTGTTCGCTCTTCGCCGTATAAATCGCGCCGAAGGCGTGCGGCCAGGTGTAGAAGCCAAGCGCGGTCAAGAGCACCGTGGAAATGAACCACGACACACTCATTCCGGAGTCGCTCAACGCCAGAAAGCCCGGCTTGGCTTCCTGGATTTGGTGGAACATCGCGCCAATCCCGCCGTAGTAGTGGATGGGCAGGTAGATGCCGATGAACACGACGACCAACAGCACCAGCGTGTCTTTGACCACCGACGTCCACGCCGAGCCGTGAACACCGGAGACCATGACGTAAATCGTCATGGCAATGACAGCCAGCCAAATCGCCAAATTCGAGTTAATGGTCCCGTACGACGTCGCCTCGACAATGCTGCCCAGACCCTTGAGCTGCAGAACCAGGTATGGCACCATCGCCACAATGCCGACGATGGACACCAACACGCCGAGGGCCGGGCTGTTGTACTTGCGCACGAAAAAGTCAGACTGAGATACAAGTCGGTGCTCGTTGGCGTAGCGCCAGATGGCAGGCAACAACCAGTACGACAGCACGTAAGCCAGCGCGCCGTACGACAGTATGTAAAACGTTGCGCCGCCCTTGCCGTAGGCCCAGCCGCTGCCGCCCAGGAATGTGAATGTTGTGTAAATTTCGCCTGCGCTAAGCAAGAACACGAACAGCGTGCCGAAACTGCGCCCGCCGGTCGTCCACTGCTCCAGGTCCATCGTCTTGCCCTGCTTCGCGCGAATTCCGAGGTAAATGGCCAGCAACAGACACAGGAAGATAATGACGAGCGCGCTGTTCATTCTGCTTCACTCCTACGGTTGACCGGATCCAGTTTGTAGATGACGAACATGATGACCGAAGTCAAAACCACCCACAGCACAATCCAGAACAGAATGAACGGCATGCCGAGGACAAACGGCTCCACGCGATTGGCGAACAAGATGCCAACGAGAATCGCGACAAACGGAATCGCCCCGAGTGCGTACAACGACTTCACAACAGCCCCTCCTTTGCCAACCCTTCGTGAACAAGGGACCCGACATTTACTCCAGCGCGTTCAACTTGAACACAGCGTTCACAAACGCCTTGACGCCAATCGGCAACGCGTCTTCATCGATGGTAAAGCGCGGATGGTGGTGCGGGTAGACAATACCCTTCTCCTTGTTGCCCGCTCCGACCACGAAGAACGCCCCCGGCGCCTTCTGCTGGAAGGCGGAAAAGTCTTCGCCGCCCATCGTCTGCGCCACTTCCTCCACCACGTCTTCACCGAACGTCTCGACGAGGCACTCGCGCAGTTTCCGCGTCACCTGTTCGTCGTTGATGACCGGCCGATAGCCCTTTTCGTAGCGGAACGTGTAAGTCGCGCCGTGCGCTTCCGTCACACCTTTGATCACGCGCTCCATCAAGCGCGGGACTTCATCGCGAAGTTCCGGTTTAAACGAGCGCACCGTTCCGCACATCTCGACGGTTCCTGGAATCACGTTGTGTGCAGTGCCGCCGATGAACTGCGTGACCGACAACACGACCGGATCGAGTGGATCCAGATTGCGTGAGACCACGTGCTGCAGGTTGGTCACCACCTGCGCGGCAATCGCGATGCTGTCCACCGCCTGATGCGGTTGCGCGGCGTGGCCACCTTTGCCAATCACGGTGATATAGAACGTGTCTGGTGCCGCTGTGAACGCCCCGGCACGAATGCCAATCTTGCCGACCTCGAGTGGAGACCAAAGGTGGATACCGATGACCTGGTCCACTCCGTCCATGACACCGACTTGGACCATTTCCTCGGCTCCGCCGGGGAACAACTCCTCGGCGTGCTGAAAGAGAAACCGGACCTCTCCCGGGATCTCGTTCTGCATGGAACTGAGGATCTTAGCCGTGCCGAGCAGCATCGCCGTGTGCCCGTCGTGACCGCACGCGTGCATGACGCCTTCGTTGGCGGACTTGAACTCAAATTCGTTTTCTTCGGCAATCGGAAGTGCGTCCATGTCGGCGCGGATGGCCAGAACGCGCCCCGGCTTCCCGCCCTTCAGCCGAGCCACTACACTCGTCTTCGTCGGCCGAGACAATTCCAGATTGCCAAACGAGGCGAGCGTGTCGTAGACGAACTGGGATGTCTTTTCCTCTTGAAACGACAGTTCTGGGTTGGCGTGCAAGTGGCGCCGCCAGCGCACAACATCCTCCGCGACGTTCGCGACGAGTTCATCCAAATGGGTAGTAGCGGTCGACATCCTTACCACAACTCCTTTCAGAAAAATAGCAGGCGAGGAAAAATATCCTCGCGCCCCTTTTGCCCCGTTCGTCTTCCCCGCTGCATTCGCGGAGTATTTTTATATGTCAGATAGTTTATATGATACAAACGATTATTTCTAGTACAAAAACAATCGCCAGCCATTCTCTCCCCGCTTCGAGTCAAGAGAATGGAACTGGCGATGTATCGCTGATGTATCGCTG
>CAZYAH010000258.1:0-3699 GCA_964645595.1 uncultured Alicyclobacillaceae bacterium
GCGACCGCAGCGGCGAGTCGGGGCTCACCAGAATGACGACGCTGAAGGTGCTGATGGTGGAGACCGGGGCGAAATCCTTCGCCACGTCGTAGGGCAGCTTCTTGAAGAGCGAATGGCTGATCCCGTGCGAATTGTTGAGCAGCAGCAGCGTGTAGCCGTCGGGCTCGGCTTTCGCCACCAGCTCGGTCGCGACGATCCCGCCCGCGCTGGGGCGATTGTCGATGATCACCTGCTGGCCCAGTGCCACGCTCATTTTCTGCGCCACCACGCGCGCGGTGATGTCGCCGACGCCGCCGGGGCCGAACGGCACCAGGAAGCGGATCGGCTTCGTGGGGAAGTTCTGCGCCGGCGCGCTTGCGGCAATACCGGCAAGCAGGGCGAATGCGGCGTGCCGCAGTAATGGTGCCAGCATGATTCCTCCTTCGCGGATTGTTTCCCCGTGAAGTTAACGCAGTGGGCGGGGCGGGTCAAACCAGCAGCCTGTCGGGTAGTGTCTCAGTTTGAAATGTAACGGCGTCCAAAAAGAAAACCCCGCCGTTTGTGGCGGGGTTTTGTTGAATCCGGGTGGGATTCGAACCCACACGCTCTAGGCTGCGAAGCCAGAGCCCGTTCCATCGGCCGAGGCACTGAATCGCCTTCGCTCATTGGTAAGGCGATTCGCACATTATACCCCGTCAATTTGCCAGCCTCGCGATTTCCTCAAGGCTCCAAACGTGATCGGATACCCCCGCTTCCATCGCCGGGGTAACGCGCAGGGTCTTATGGATGCGCCTGAAGTTGTAATGCATGTAGTGGAGCGCCACAGCATGCTCATGGTTCTCGACCTTCTTGGAGAATCCATTCGTTAGCCGAGTGAACCGGCGCATGCTCATCCGCATCGTCAGGTTCTGCCGCTCCACAAACGAGGTTGAAACGTGCGCCGGGTCCGGGTCGCCGGATACCGTGCCGGTGATCGTGCCACAGCACTTCCCGCCACTGTAACGGCGCTCTTGCTGGTTCCCTTCCGATGCGCCGTAGAGCTTCACCAGCATGCTGTAATCAACCTCAGACCCAAAGGCATCCTCCATCGGCCTGAGATACAGCTTGAGGCCGTCCGTGGTGACCTGGGGGCGCTTGGCGAGGCGTCCAGCCAGATCGCAGACGAATTTGTTAGCGTAGAACGCATCGCGGTGCCCGACCAGCCAAGACGGGACGATTTTGGTATCGGCGCAGATCGCGGTCCAGGTCCATACGTCGCCGTAGCCCAGAACACCCTCAAGCCGGGGCGCGACGTTCTTTTGCTTGGCATAGCAGAAGGACCAAATCTCATCCAGTTGAAGGCGACGGCACGGCAGGTTACGCAGGGATTCGTTCTGGTAGAGGCCGCAGGCCGTCCCAAGATCAACCAGCAGCTTGGTGACGGTGTTGATGCTGCACCCGACCATGCGCGTGGTAGAGCGTAGACTGTTGCCCTCAATCAGGCATCCAACTATCCGGGCGCGGTCTTGGAGGCTTAAGCGATTCATACTGACTATTATACATGACCGCTTACGTACGTAAATACTTATTAAGTGTTTGTTTTTACATGAGAAGATATTTTAGTCCTAATATTTCACGAATAAAGAGCTTGCATTCGACCAGTAGTTGACTTATATGTCAATACACGTTTTGATAGAGGACTGCCTTGCAAGCGGGCGGCTATTTCGGCTGCATCCTTGGCTTCCCTCTACCAAACCAATTCGACTTATCTACATATCTCGACCTGTAAAGGAATTCATAGATAGTGATGTGCAGCGAGCTGGCCAATTGCATGCAGACTTGGATTCATTCATCGGGGGCGACACCATTAATGTGTCGATGACTCCCCGCAAAGCTCGTAGCGCGTATATGGGGCGGCTCGACCCAACAACGGATGGTATTTGGGATATTAGAAGCAGAGACCCTAGCCCAAGTCTCAGGCTGCTTGGAGGCTTCGCCAAGAAGGACGAATTTGTCGCGTTGGTACTTTATGAGCGCCTCCCTTTAGGAGCTTACGGTAGCAGAGCATGGTCAATCGCAACCACTGACTGTAATGTGCAGTGGGGCAATCGTTTTCACGCATATCGACCACTTACCGGAGATGACCCAAATGGCTACCTCTCAAAATGCTCCTGTATGGACTGAAATTCTTACCGCTTCTCAGCTTTCACCAAAGGCTCTAGGGTATTTTCGAGCTCGTCTAAAGAATAGACTTCATCAATTGATACTTGGCGAATATCTGAAGAAAGAACCAAAAGGTTTCAAAAGGGCCGACATCGCCCGTCGCATTCATAAAAGACCGGAACAAGTAACCAGATTGCTCGGAGCGCCGGGAAATTGGACTTTGGATACGGTGAGCGACCTGTTGCTTGCTATGGGCTACGAGTTAGAACCGCAAGCCGTAGGATTCGATGACAAGGGATTTCATACTGTCACTTACTCAGCATGGCAATCTGGGCCCGGAGGAAAAACACTAGCAATACAAGAAACCTCTACTGCTACGGCTGAGTGATTATGGAACACGTTTGGTCAGTACTTTGCTCGAAGGCAATCATCGATCAACGGACAAGGATGTTAAGCCTCATCGATGCACTAGACGCTATCGAATCATCTGATCAGTTTCCAGCAGCCAATCCGGAGAATCCGGTAAACATTGGGCCACTATCAATTCAAGTAGTCAGCTTTTGGTATAGGTCGAATATTGAGGAGCCAGAAACAGGAAAATACAGAGTCAAGCTGATTGGGCCGAATGGACGATCATACGGGCCGCCACAGCATGAGGTAGAAATTAATCTGGTAGGCGGCTCAGCACACAATTCTATTGTCGAAGTGCCGCAGTTTCCCTATGTTGGACTTGGTATTTATTACTTTGAAATAGAGAAGAAGGGGCAGAGTGAGACCAGTTGGTCAAGAGTGGCTCGCTTACCACTACAGGTAAAGATGAAGACAGGTTAGGTGTACTTACGATTCTTGTTCCACCTGGCCTGGACTGCCTTTCTGGCTTCCTCTTGCCGCTCCTTAGCCGTCATCTTGGCAGCGCGAGCTTTCCCGCCCTTCACGCCACCAAGTTTGCCAAGTTGGACTGCCGCAGGATTTTTTCCAGCATCAGGGTCAGCATCTTGTGCTTCGCCCGTGGATAGGTCCACGATGAGCTTAGCAAGCTGACTGGGGTCTCGCGGGCGCTTAGGCTTCGCCATGCCGCCATTCTACCGGGCGGCTTAAAGCCGGGCATCATTTGTTACGATCAAACTGAGACACTACCGCCTGTCGAGCCGGGAACAATCACCGTAGTTCAGGGGCTTGCCGGATCACTGCCTATGAACGATTCGGCGGCAGGCTGCTCAAGAAACAGGCTGAAGGAGCGTTTAGATGATTCGTGGCGCTTATAAACTTGAGCAGTATGGCGCTTTTCACCGCGCTCCTATTTTAGGAATTTGTCGGGCCTGGCCCCGACAAATTCCTGGAAGCTATCGCCGAAGGCCGTAGCGGGGATAAGATTGCGACTGGAGCCTGGAGGAGGTCCCATGCCGCTCAAGCTACGCAAGCTCTCATACGCGCTCGGCGCCGAGGTCTGCGCCATCAACGTCTCGAAGCCGATGAGCGAAGGCGCTTTCGGCGAGATCTACCACGCGTTCCTGCAGAACGGGATCCTGCTGTTCCGCGACCAGGACATCACGCGCGAGCAGCACATCGAGTTCAGCC
>CAZYAH010000259.1:0-3692 GCA_964645595.1 uncultured Alicyclobacillaceae bacterium
CGTTAGCAACCGAACCCACGCCGCTTTGCAAGGGACCAATGTTTTTCGGAAGCCGTCCGTGCCGCACCTCGTGTTCGAGGAACTCGAGGATAAACCCTGCCATGCGGGCGGTTTCCTCGTCGGCAGGCACGATATTCGAAGGCGTGTCCCGTTCCGTCGTCAACACAATCGCCGCAATCTTTTCCGACGGACAGGGGATGTAGGTCGTTCCAATCCGATCCCGCACGTTGACCAACGGAATCGGCTGACGGTTGGGCCGAACTGCCGGCTGGTAGATGTCGTGCAGGCCTTCCAACGCTTCCGGAACGGACAGGTTCACTTCCACGATGACGCGTTTCGCTTTTTCCACGTAAACGGGGCTGTTGCCCACAGAAGTGGTCGGCACAATGCCGCCGTCTTCCGTAATGGCGGTCGCCTCGATAATCGCAAAGTCAATTTCGTCGAGGTAGGAGCTGCGCACCCATTCGGCGGATTCGCTCAGGTGCAGATCAATGTATCCGGTTTCACCCAGGTTAATCGATTTTCGCAGAATGGCGTCTCCCTGGTACGGCAAACGGAGGCTGACCATGTGGTGCATACTGAGGAGTGTGTCGACTTCTCCCAGCGACGCCCCTGAGAACAGGCGGATTTGCAGCGGTTCCCCGGTTTGGTCGACGCGCTTCACCAGCGCTTTCAGCACCGCCTTGGCATCGCCAGCCTTGGTAAACCCGCTGACGGCAATGGTCATTCCGTCCTGGATCCACGCTTGCACTTCATCGGCGGACAGGATACGGGAACGCAATTCTGCATTTCGAATTCGTTGTTCCAACATCTTGCTCACACCTCTCCGTACGGTCGCAAGTTCAAACCGGGGACACTTTGAGGCTTCCCTGCACCATGAAAGCGGATACGGGGATTGTGAGCAAAATATAGATCAGATTTCGGAGTTTTGCTGTCAATTTTGGATACAACGCGGTATTTCCCGACGAATCGCGAATCTGCGCGACGAACCAAGGGGAGACCCACTAGGGCGCGACGATAGCCGGGAGGCCTTTACGGATGCTCAGAATCCAAGCGTCTCGCGCAAAATGCGCACGTAGCTTTGGGCGACCGGGAGGCGTTTGACGAGCGGATCGCGCACGGTCACCAAAAGGCTCGAACGGAAGTCCCGCTCAATTTTTTTGATCCACGCGATGTTGACGATGTAGGATCGATGGATGCGCAGAAACTGGTCCGCAGGCAAGCGTTTTTCGAGGGTTTGCAGGGTATACTTTGTTGTGAATTCTCCATCTGCTGTATAGAACCAAGTATGCTTATTGCTGCTTTCGAACCAGGCAATGTCGGATACCGGAACCGGTTGCCAAATATCTCCTTTTTGCCCGGTGACAAAAGACAGAGTAGGTGTGCGGTCGGGAAACCGCGGCGGCAGGATGATGGCCAGTGCCACGCGCAAGCCTTCCGCGGTCTGCAGCGGGTAACCGAGGCCGTGGTATGGGAGCCCGTACACCGAGGAGTCGACGTCTGTTTCCACGCGGCGACCCGCGCTGTGGACGCGCGCCGCGATGCTGCCAGGCCGGACCTTGTCTCCGGGGTGCAGGCGCAAGTCGTACTCGCCGGCGCGGTACAGGACGTACTTTTCCTCGTCCGCGATGGCAATGGACGCTTCCGACGGAATCCATTCTTCCAGCACTCGCTGTACATCCGATAGAATCGGCAGGTCTCGCACCGCGCATCCCTCCGGACAATCTGTTCTTTCCTATCTTAACACGGCTTCATCGGCCGGCGGCTGCGCGGGTGGAATTTGCCAATCGGGCCGATGCGGGGGCGGCGGGCCATCGAACAAATTCAGGCGACAAGCTGACTTTTTGAAATATTGAGTGATAGTATAATAGAGTCCATATACCGTCATTTGGGGGAATTCGACGTGAAGATGCGCGTTTCCGCAGTTCAATACGCACTGCGTTCCATTCATTCTTTTGAAGAATTTCGGCAGCAGGTTGAGCACTATGTAAGGACGGCAAAAGAATTTGCCGCGGATTTCGTGCTGTTTCCGGAACTGTTTACAACGCAGCTTCTTTCGATTGGAGACGGGAAGGGCAACGCCCTGCCTATTACGAGGCTGCCGGAGTTTACGGAACAGTACACGAACATGTTTACTTCGTTCGCGACCAAGTACGGCATGCATATCATCGGCGGGACCCACATCATTTCGGAAGCGGATCGACTGTACAATACCGCGTATCTCTTTTACCCGGACGGCCGGGTGGAGACCCAGAAGAAACTCCACATTACGCCGACCGAGCGGACGGAGTGGAACATGGAGGCCGGAGACCAGTTGCAGGTCTTTGAGACCGACAAGGGGAAAATCGCCATTCTGATCTGCTACGACATTGAGTTCCCGGAAATCGTCCGGATGGCGGTCGCGCGAGGGGCGGATGTCATCTTCTGCCCATCCTGCACGGACGACCGGCACGGATTCTACCGAGTTCGTTACACCAGCCACGCGCGAGCCATCGAGAATCAGGTGTACGTGGCGGTCACCGGCACGGTCGGCGCTCTCACAACGGTCGACTTCATGCGCGCGAACTACGGCCAGGCCGCCCTCATCAGTCCAAACGACATTCCGTTTCCTCCGCGCGGGATCATCGTGGAGGGAGAAGTGAATGACGACATGGTTGTCACCGGAGATCTCGACCTGGATCTCTTGTACCAGGTTCGGGAGAGCGGATCTGTGACCACGTGGCGCGACCGGAGGACGGACCTGTATCCGGATTGGAAGTAACCACAGTGAAGTCTGGAACCTATGCGGGGGAGGGGTGAGCTTATGTACCAACAGACGCTTTACGTGTTTCGGGGAGACACGCCGCTTCGCGCACAGATACGGTCGTATGGCGAAAAAGATTTCGCCGACCTGATTCAAATTCAGAAGGAGAGCTTTCCGCCGCCGTTCCCGTCGGAACTGTGGTGGAACGAGGAGCAGCTGCGCAATCACGTTTCTCTGTTTCCTCAAGGTGCATTGCTGATAGAGGTGGATGGACAGGTAGCGGGATCTGTCACTAGCCTCATCACCCATTTCGACCCGGAACACCCGGAGCACACGTGGGCGGAGGTGACGGACAACGGATATATCCGGAACCATTCGCCATCCGGCGATACGCTGTACGTCGTCGACCTCTGTATTCGTCCGTCCTTCCGTGGACTCGGCCTCGGCAAGTACCTACTTCAGGCCCTGTACCACGTGGTGGTTCAATATCGCTTAAAGCGCTTGCTCGGCGGCGGCCGGATGCCTGGGTATCACCGCCACGCACAAGACATGAGCGCCGAGGAGTATCTGGAGGCGGTTGTTCAAGGCAAGCTGAAAGACCCGGTCATTACGTTCATGATGCGGTGCGGCCGCGTTCCTATCGGAGTCGTTCCGAATTACTTGGAAGATGAAGAATCCTGCAACTACGCAGCCCTCATGGCGTGGAACAATCCATTCCTGGCAGAGTAATGCCGAGACGAAGCAAAGGAGAGGTGTTTCGTGGAGTACATCCGGGTGAATCGGATTGACGATCCGCTGTTCAAAGGTTTCTACGCGCTGATGCAAAAAGTGTTTCCGCCGGAAGAAGTCCTCGCTTTCGAGCTCTGGGCGGAACCCCTCCAGGACGATGGCATCAACCTGTTCGTCGCCGTCCACGATGGCGAAGTCGTCGGGGCAACCGAGTACCGCT
>CAZYAH010000260.1:0-3691 GCA_964645595.1 uncultured Alicyclobacillaceae bacterium
ATTGGGCGAGAAGCCCGGGTTTCTGGACAAGCAAGGCGACGCCTACACCATGTGGAACTCCGACGTCTACGCGCCGCACAACCCAGAGACCGACGCGTTGTACGTGTCCGTACCGTTCCTGATTCACATGAGTGATGGTCACGCATACGGCCTGTTTCTCGACAATCCGGGCAAAACTGCCTTTGACATGCGCAGCTCCCGCGAGGCCTATATGGTCACCGCGTACACGGGCGACGCAGATGTTTACGTTCTGCCTGGAGAAAGCATCAAGGACATCCTGTACCAGTTTACGGCCATCACGGGGCGCATTCACCTGCCTCCGGCGTGGTCGCTCGGGTACCACCAGTCGCGTTACAGCTATATGAGTTCCGAAGAAGTGGAACAGTTGGCGGCGACGTTCCGGGAGAAACAGATTCCCTGCGACGTGATTCACCTGGACATCCACTACATGGACGGGTACCGTGTGTTTACGTTCGATCCCGTTCGCTTCCCAGACCCGGCCGCCATGACGAAGAAGCTCAGCGAGCAGGGGTTCCACGTGGTGCCCATTGTCGACCCGGGCGTCAAGCGAGATCCCAACTACGGCACCTACCAGCGCGGAATCCAGGAAGACGTGTTCTGCCGCCGCATGGAAGGGGACCTGTTTTTCGGCGATGTTTGGCCGGGTACTAGCGCGTTTCCCGACTTTACGGAGGACCGGGTGGCCGAGTGGTGGGGCCGGGAGCACAAGGTGTACACAGACATCGGGATTCAGGGCATTTGGAACGACATGAACGAGCCTGCTGTGTTCAACGACATCAAGACGATGGAACCGGACGTCATGCACCGAAACAACGGGAAGCCAATGACGCACGAGCGCCTGCACAACCTCTACGGGTTGCTGATGACCCGCGCTACATACGAAGGGATGCGCAAGCTGCTCGGCGGTGAACGCCCGTTTGTGCTGACGCGCTCCGGATACGCAGGCGTCGGGCGCTATGGCGCCGTGTGGACAGGCGACAACCGCAGCTTCTGGGAGCACATGGAGATGGCGGTGCCAATGGTCCTCAACATGGGCTTGTCGGGAATTCCGTATGCCGGACCGGACATTGGCGGGTTTGCCCATCACTGCAGTCCGGAACTGCTGGCGCGTTGGACCCAGATGGGCGCTCTCTTCCCCTTCTGCCGCAACCACAGCGCGCTGGACACGGTGCGCCAGGAGCCGTGGGTGTTTGGTCCGGAAGTGGAGGCTATCTGCCGCCGCTATCTGGAACTGCGGTACCAGTGGATTCCGTACATTTACTCGCTGTTTTACGAAGCGTCGCAGACGGGAATGCCGGTCATCCGGCCGCTTCTGCTAGAGTACCCCGAGGATGAAACGACCTGGACGTTGTCCGACCAGTTTCTGCTGGGACGGGACATCCTGGTTGCGCCCGTCTTTCGTCCGGGCGCCCAAAAGCGGCTGGTCTATCTGCCGGAGGGAACCTGGTACGACTACTGGACGGGAGATTCCTTTGCGGGCGCGCAACACATCGTGGCGCCGGCACCGCTCGACACGATGCCGATTTACATCCGCAAAGGCGCGATTGTCCCGTCTCACCCCGTTCAGCAGCACATTGACTTTAGAGCGGTGGATCAGCTGACGCTGACGATTTACGGATTCACGGAAACGGAGAATTCCTTTGTCCTCTACGAAGACGACGGACATTCGTTGGCGCACGAATCCGGTGAGTACAACCTGTTTGAGGTTCGCACTGTACGTGACGGTGATTCGTCCGCAACCATCGCGTACCGGACGCCTCACGCGGGTTACTCCACGAGCTACAGGACCCGCCGCTTTGTCGTCAAGCACCTGGAGAATCCAGAGCGCTGCACCGTGTTGAACATCGAACGGATCGAAGAGGACGCTATGCAGAGCGGCCCGACGGGATGGAGGTACGACGCGGAGCGCAACGAATTGATCATTCAACTGGACGTATCCAACCAGTCTGGCGAAATCCGTCTGGTCTGGGCATAGCAGGAGGGGCTGTCTCAAAGACCGTTGGAAGACGGGCAGTGGGAGACAGCCCCTAGGTTCTATCAAGCCGCTCCATCGAGTAGGAGCATCTACTTTCGAGGAGGAAGTCACGTGAGCAATACAGAGCAGATCACGGGAGGCTCAACGGAATGGGTGGATCACATTCCCGTCATCTGGTTTGAACCTCAAGTTCACCGTTCCAAACGCCAGCTTGTTATCTTTCTGCATCATCTTGGTGGATCAAAAGAAACCACTGTTCCTTACTTACAGGATCTTGCGGCCCAAGGCTTTGTTGCACTGAGTTTCGATGCATGGCAGCACGGTGAGCGAGGCACGGAGTCGTCGCAAGAGATTTTTGAACGAGTGTTTGGGAATTTTCGGCGTCACATGTGGCCCATCCTGGGCCATACAACGCTGGACACCCTTCGGGTCATCGACTGGGCAGTGTCCTCGCTGAACGTCGAGCCTCACGTATATCTGGGAGGTCTTTCAATGGGCGGAGACATTGCCGTTGCGGCGGCTGGCATCGACCACCGTGTCATGCGGGTAGCAGCAGTAGTTGCCACACCGGATTGGTTACGCCCTGGCATGGAAGACGTTTTTCATCCTGGCACCGTACTGCCAGTCGGACAGCCAGACAGCTATGCCCGATACTTCTACGACCGCCTGAATCCTTTAACGAACCTTGTCTCCTATACCCATGCGCCTGACATTCATTTCATGTGTGGTGAAAAGGACACGCATGTACCGCCGGACGGTGCATTCCGATTTCAGTCATCACTTCGGGAAGTGTATCCTGCAGCAGCGGATAATGTTACAGTCACTCTGATTCCCGACTTGAGACATCTGGATATTCGAGACAGCAACCGGTGGTGGCCTGACTGCATGGCGTGGCTAACTCGAGGGTAAGACGGGTAACATCGGGCTGCCCCGAAGTGCTTTACCACTTCGGAGGCAGCCCGCCACTATCTCTGGTGGTTGTGCAATCAACGATAACTTAGCCCAAAGCCGAACGGGTACAGGATCTGGCCCGGATTGTCTGCCGCTGGAACGTCCACAGGCAATCTGCCGCTCGGGTTCACTTCGCCAAAGATGACCTTTACAGCCGCCTTGAGGGACACCGGCGAGTAGCTGTACGTCGCAAGGTAGGCCTTTGTGGTCGGTTCGTACGCGATGTCGTACGGGTTGCGCACGGCCACAACAATCACCGGCTTACCCGTGTCGGTGAGCGCCTTCACAAGTTTCTGTTGCTGTGGGTAAGAAGCCGCATTGTAGCTGGAAACCACCACAACATCGCTTTGCTGGGCCTGAGCGACAGCGGACGCAATCGTGGGGTCGTCCGGACTGCTGCCGGTCTGCAACGTCGCCGTGGCCACTCCGCGTTTGGACAGTTCTGCCGCCAGCGTCGAGGTGGTTGTGACGCCGTACCCTGTGACCAGCACCTTCTTTCCGCTGTTTGGCGAAAGCGGCAGCACGCTGTCGTCGTTCTTGAGCAAGGTGATGGTCTTGTTGGTGATGTCGTCCGCAGCTTGCACGTGCTCGGGCGCTCCGACAACGCTACCCACTTTTGAAACGTCCACGTAGGGATTTGCAAACAGTCCTCGTTCATACTTCAGCCGCAGGATACGGTAGACAGATTCGTCAATTCGCTTTTCACTGATTTCCCCGGACTTCACGGCGTTCTCGACCGCGGTG
>CAZYAH010000261.1:0-1927 GCA_964645595.1 uncultured Alicyclobacillaceae bacterium
CTCGGTACGCTATCGGGTGTGGTCAAGGAATCCTTGGAATTTTCCTTTGACATCGTCACCGAAGGGACGCCACTCGAAGGTGCCAGGCTTGTGATTGAGGAAGTTCCGGTAAAAGTGTTCTGCCCTGATTGTAGAGAGGCACATGTGTTACCTGAACCATTTCCCATGCGCTGTCCCGTGTGTGGGACGAAGACAGGTCAGGTGCTCGAGGGGCGGGAGATTGAATTGTATGCCTTGGAAGGAGGTGAAAGGGATGCAGGAGACGACGTTGAATCCCCGGATCGTCGAGATTCGCCAAAACGTGCTGAAGAAAAATGACCTTCTCGCGCGCGGATTGCGCAAGCGGTTTCGTGACGCCGGTGTCTACGTCACCAACTTAGTGTCGAGTCCAGGTGCGGGAAAGACGACATTGCTGACGGAAATCTTGACTCGCCTCGGGAAACGATACAGGGTGGCGGCGTTGGTGGGCGACTTGGCCACAGAGAACGATGCGGAACGATTGCGGAAGAGTGGAGCCCAGGTTCGTCAAATCACCACTGGTACTGTATGTCACCTTGAGGCGGAAATGGTTGAAAGAAACCTCGAGGGATGGGACATGAGAGACATTGATTTTCTCTTTATTGAAAACGTCGGGAATCTCGTGTGTCCTGCCAGTTATGATTTGGGCGAAAATGAACGCGTGGTGCTCTTTTCCGTAACAGAAGGCGAAGATAAGCCGGTGAAATATCCCACCATCGTCAACAGCGCTGATCTCGCGGTTGTTACGAAGGTCGACTTGGCTGAGGCAGTGGGGTTTCAGCGGGAGCGATTCCTTGAAGCATTGAATGAGGTGCGACCGGGCATCCCCATTCTTGAGGTTTCTGCCCGAACAGGTGAAGGGATCGACGAGTGGGTGTCTCATCTGGAAACAGCGAAACGGTCGTGCAAGGGGATGGTTTCAACCTCCTAATTGCCATATGTGCAATCATAGTCAAGGGGTTGACGTATTGAGTTCGTGATGTCCCTCTATGGAGGTGTGGAGATTGGCCAACGTTCTTTGGATGCACGGCGGTGCATGCAACGGCAACACGCAGTCGTTCCTAAATGCTGAGGAACCAACGGTTATTGATTTGGTTACCGATTTTGGTATCAACATTCTCTATCATCACTCTCTGTCGATGGAGTTTGGAGAACAGGTACGTGACGTGTTTGAACGTATTCTCGACGGTGAAGTCCCGTTGGACATTTTTGTGGTGGAAGGTACGGTCATTCAAGGGCCCAACGGCACCGGACGCTACGACATGTTGCTGGATCGGCCGAAAAAAGATTGGATCTGGGAATTCGCCCACAAGGCCCAATACGTTGTCGCGGTCGGCGACTGCGCGTGTTGGGGTGGGGTTCCGGCGACCAGTCCAAATCCGTCTGAATCGATAGGCCTACAGTATCTGAAAGGCTCTCACGGCGGATTTTTGGGCGCGGATTTTCGTTCGAAGGCAGGTCTACCCGTTATCAACATACCTGGTTGCCCGTCTCATCCCGACTGGGTGACTCAGATTCTCGTCGCTATTGCCACGGGTCGCGCGGAAGATGTTCTGCTGGATGAACTGCAAAGGCCGCAGACATTTTTCAAAACATTCACTCAAACCGGATGCACGCGCGTACAGTACTTTGAGTGGAAAGAGCCTGTGGAAGAGTTTGGCCAAGGTACACGCAAGGGCTGCCTGTTCTATGAGCAGGGTTGCCGCGGCCCAATGACGCATTCGCCTTGCAACCGCATCCTATGGAATCGCCAGTCATCCAAAACGAGAGCGGGAATGCCTTGCATTGGTTGCACGGAACCGCAGTTTCCGTTCTTCGATCTCGCTCCCGGTACGGTATTCAAAACACAAAAGATTTTCGGTTCCATTCCGAAGGAAGTTCCGAAGGGCAGCGATCCGCTCAGTTACTC
>CAZYAH010000261.1:2027-3690 GCA_964645595.1 uncultured Alicyclobacillaceae bacterium
TGAAGTCTCCAAGAAAATGGAACTGAAGGTCCATTCGTTGGGACGGGTGGAAGGCGACCTGGATGTCCGGGTTGCCGTGGAGGACGGCGTCGTGGTCGATGCATGGACGGAGGCCACAATGTTTCGTGGGTTTGAGATAATCCTGAAAGGAAAGGACCCGCAGGCCGGATTAATTGTCACCCCCAGAATTTGCGGTATTTGCGGCGGGAGCCACTTGACCAAGGCGGTGTACGCTCTGGATACCGCTTGGCACACTGAAGTGCCTCCCAATGCGACGCTAATCCGCAATGTTGCGCAGGCGGCTGAGACAATCCAGAGCATTCCCAGGTGGTTTTACGCGCTGTTTGCCATCGGTCTAACGCATCAGAATTACGCGTCCTCCGATTTGTACGACGAAGTGGTCCGGCGCTGGGCGCCTTTTGAGGGCGAACACTACGCGATTGGTGTGACCGTTTCGAGCAAACCGGTCGAAATCTACGCGATTTTCGGCGGCCAGTGGCCGCACTCCAGCTTCATGGTTCCAGGTGGCGTGGTCAGTGCTCCAACGCTCTCAGACATCACACGTTCGATCAGCATTTTGGAACATTATCGGGAAACCTGGCTCGAGAAGATCCTGCTCGGTTGCTCAGTGGAGCGGTGGTTGGAGAACAAGACCTGGTCGGACGTGCTGAATTGGCTCGATGAACGGGCAGAACACCGGAATTCTGATCTTGGACTGTTCATCCGCTACAGTATGGACATCGGGTTGGACAAGTACGGAGCCGGGCCTGGGCGCTACTTGGCTGCCGGGAGTTTCCCGCATCCACAGAAGTACCGCTTTCCGACCATCGATGGGCGGAATGCGGCATTGATCTCCCGGTCCGGTGTATTTGATGGTAATAACTTCCATGATTTTGATCAAGAGCGGATCAGGGAAGATCACACGCATTCGTTCTTCCGCGGCAGCGGTTCTTTACATCCGTTCAATGGCGTAACCGACCCCATCGATCCGACGGAAGGGCAGAAAGAAGGCAAGTACACGTTCGCGAAGGCGCCGCGCTATGAGGTACCTGGCATGGGGGCGGTGTCGCTGGAGACGGGTCCGTTAGCTCGCCAGGTGATAGCCGGGCGTCCGGGAGCGGAGGAATGGCAGGACTATGATCCCCTGTTCCTGAACATCATTCAGGAAATCGGGCCCAGCGTCATGGTTCGCGTCCTGGCCCGCCTGCACGAGGCCGCGAAGTACTACTTGCGGATGCGCGACTGGCTGAAACAGATCGATTTGAACGAGAAGTTCTATATCAAGCCTCGCGAGTTGCCGGAGGGTCGCGGTTTTGGGGCCACCGAAGCGGCACGGGGTGCTCTCATGGACTGGATTCAAATCAAGGATGGCAAGATCGACAACTACCAGGTGATCACACCCACAGCGTGGAACATCGGACCGCGCGATGGCCAAGGTCAGCGCGGCCCGATTGAAACGGCGATGATTGGCGTCCCGGTACGGAATCCAGAAGATCCAGTGGAACTCGCACACATTGCACAGAGTTACGACTCGTGCCTGGTTTGCACGGTGCACGCGTATGACGCCAAGTCACATCGGGAGTTGGCCAAATACGAAGTCGTGAAGATGTGAAGGTGACAAGAGGGCGAGGTGTCGGCCGGTGTTCGGTGGCACCTCTCCTTT
>CAZYAH010000262.1:0-3638 GCA_964645595.1 uncultured Alicyclobacillaceae bacterium
GAACCCACCGGCGGCACCCCCGAACAGTTCGCCGAAACCATCAAGGCCGACACCGCTCGCTGGGCGAAAGTTGTAAGCGACGCGGGGATTCGAATCGACTAGATTGCGCGTAGAAGCGGAAGTCGCTGCTCAAAAGGTTCACGCCTGCGGGCAGCTCTGGGACAATGCACAGGTGCTTTAGGTGCGCAGCGGTCGGCGGATGCTGTGGGGGTCACCCTAAGTCGTAGATCAGAATTGCTCGCGTAGAGGAAAGCCAAGTGTATCGGGCGCTCATTGACACATCAGTTTGGTTGGATATCGCTGGGAATCCGAAGCGATATCCCGAGCTCGCCATAGTTGAAGAACTGGTGAGGCGCAAAACCTTGCAGCTCATTGTCCCAACTGTCGCGAACATCGAGTTTCACAGGAATCGCGCGAACTTCGCTCATCGTACAGAAACGGATTTAATGCTGCATGCGCGAGAGGTCAGGAAGGCAGCCCTCAGAATGGCTGGGCCTGAAAAGAAACTCGCAGCATTCGTAGAACACCTCGATCAAATAACTAAACAGGGGCCAATCGAAGACGGAGGACCCCGCCAAGCGCTCGATCGAATAGAGCGCCTTCTGGAAGCGGCGCCGACGATCGAGCGATCTGTTGAAGTAATTGAAGCAGCGGTGCAGCGAGGGCTCGACAAGCGCGCGCCATTTCATGACCGAAACGGAATGGCTGACGCGATTCTGCTGGAAACCTACGCGCAATGCGTAAACGAAAACACTGACCCGACAATTGAATTTGCATTCATCACTGGCGATAAAGATGATTTCAGCGCGCCTCACGGGAATCACAAAATTCCTCACCCAGATATAGCAGCGATCTTTGAACCTGGGCGGTCGTACTTTTTCTATGTCTTGTTGGACGCATTAAATCGGATTGATTCCTCTCTAGTTGCTGAAATCCTCACTCGAGACGAACCAACTGTCGCCAGCGTCATTAAGCAGTTCCTCGAGGTGACCACTATTGGGTCAGGAGATTGGGCGCTACGACGTATAGCAGCAACGAAAATTGGCGAGAAGAAAGTATCCAAACTCAAACCGAACGATTACCTGGAGTTTGTCGAGCTTCGGCGAAAGTCGGTGAAACCAAATACGATTAATCATGAACTTGGCCAATTAGGAACTGTATTCAAATGGGCTCAACAGAATATCAGTGCGAACGTATCAATTGATGCTCTGGAAAGCGCCAAGGAGGTTGCGGCGAAGCAAGGATTGATCAGCAAAAAATCAGAGAAGAGGGCGGTTCGGCGTCTCTCAGTCGAAGACGAGCAGCGCTTAGTAGCGCGATTCGCAGAAGTAAAAAAGCTTACGCGCTTACATATCGACCTAACACCTATTATGACGTTTGCAATTTGGTCGACGAGGCGTCGCGAGGAGATTTTAAAACTTCGATGGGACGATTTCGACGAGAAGACCGGAAGGTGCAAAGTCCGGAATGCGTACAACAGTGGAAAAGATTTGCCGTTTCGGATCGTCGGCAAAGCACTTGAAGTTGTGCTAAAGCAAAAGGACAAAACGAACACGAGTAAATTTATCTTTTCCTTTAATCCAGGCTCCATGAGCGCCAAATTTACAAAGGTTAAAGAGGAACTGAGCATTGACATTACTTTTGACGAACTTCGCGAGGAGGGGATTCGACGATTGCTCGAATCCAACAAGTACTCGACCGACGAGATGCTGGACATTGTTGGTGATCGAGAAAGGGTTTTGGACATCAAGGCTGAATTGGCAGGAAATGCCAAGCCTGCGTAAGCGGCGCACGCATCGGCAATTAGGGGTACAAGCGGCTCGCCGGGCTTGCCGCCAATCCCATTTCAGCTGGAGGGCACCGCTTTCACACGGGAAATAAATGGGGTCAGACCCCATCTAATTCCCTAAGCTAACAATGTGCGGCCAGCGGCCTTTTTCAATAGGCGGTGGCCTTCTGGCAGAATTTTTATTGTCGCGCGCTTTACTGAAATCAGCTCAAGCATATCTTCAAGCTTTCGCTCATACCCGCGCGGTGGGAATAGTACGAGATTGCGACCGCTTGGCATGGCTACGCTCGGATAGGCAATACCATCGAGGGGCGCATCGTCTTCGGTTCGAAATAGCTGTGCAAAGTATTCAGAGACTACTTGTGAGGGCACGTAATCGATATGCTCTCGCCCGTCTCGTTCAATCGGATTCGTAATGGCTTCTATGAAGTCTAAAAAAAATAATATTGTTTCACGTTCATGAAATTCATTTTCTTCAAAGACAGAAGGAACATCTGGGATTTTAGTGAGGTCGAGTATTTGTAGAGCGGTTTTGCATTTAAATTCTGCGACAGCTATCTGTGCAGGTGGTTTATCAACGATTTCCGCAACTGCAGTATCCGAATCAAATGCAACGTACATATAGCTTATTCCCGGTGGATTCATTCGGCCGGCTGTGGCCATTAGAGGCGGCGGTGGGCCCATGTCCTCGAAAGTTTTGAATATCTTGCCTAGCTTCTTGTTGCGAACCCGATACAGTCGTACACCAGATGGAATGACTTGAACCAGGCCGAGATTCTTGCTCATTTCTCCAATTTGCTTGAGAAAATCGAGCGGTGTTAATGCTTCTCGATCCAGTGGATCTTTTTTCTCTTGAGTAATAAAAAAGAATCGACTTTCATGTTTGACTACATCTACGAAATGCTCCCAGGAGTAGCGAAGCTCTTTATCCAACGAGACGTCCAGCCAGTGTCCGCCCGTGCAGGGGTACCAGGCGGTGTTATGGAAAGCGTCAGATATATCTTCAAAAAGTTCGTCGTGACATTCCAGCGGCAGCGACAAGAGCGCGTCCGATGTGTCGGTGATGCTCGCTTCATCGATCCATTCACCACTGTCACGGGGAAGCCCTGCGGATGATGGATCCGCAAAATTAGCCATTAGCGCTCTAGAGATGGGTTCCATTATTGCTGCCACTGGAGCCGCAATTAGTCCGTCTTTGGACTCCGCGCCGCAGTAATCACAAATCTCTTGTTCTAAATTTTCTTGGACGGTAGTTTTCAGGTGTAGGTCGACAACGCAGTCGACACATACGTGCTTTTCTGGAGCATCCCAGCCTCGTTCTTGGCTATCGAGCCAAAGTGTTTTTGCTATTCCCATTACCAGATCAGACTATTTCGAGATGGCCCAAGAGTCTCGTAGCGTAACCGTCCGATTGAACCCGGTTGGACCGGCCACAAAGTATCCGTGCCGCTCAAACTGAACTTGGCCTTCCTTCGAGTCCTTCAAACTCGGCTCCAGTTGAGCCGACACGGTCTTCACTGATTCGGGGTTCAGATGCTCTACGCCCTCGGGGTGTTCCGCTTTGAACAATCGATCGTAAAGATGCACATGCGCCGCATGAGCGTGCTTCACGCTTACCCAATGAATGTTCCCCTTCACCTTATACGTATCCGCACCCGGCGTGCCTGATCTGGAATCGGGGTGGTAGGTGCACCGGACGATGCCGTTGTGCCATCCCTCGCATTTCACGACATAGCCGTAGCGCAATCGGACTTCGGCGCCGGGGGAGAGGCGGAAGTAGCCTTTGGGCGGGGAGTCGGTGTAGTCGTCGCGCTCGATCCAGAGTTCGCGGGAGAAGGGGACCTGGCGC
>CAZYAH010000263.1:0-3623 GCA_964645595.1 uncultured Alicyclobacillaceae bacterium
GGGATTGCCGTGCAGATGAAGACCCGCCGGGACGATTACGATCCGTTTGGCAAGCGCCACGATGCGTACGCCAGATTTGTCCTGGAGGAGTGCGTGCCGTTTGTCGAGGAGCGCTACGCGGTCGGGCGGGATGTGGAAACTCGCTTCATGGCCGGTATCTCGCTGGGGGCTTCCGCGACGCTCTCCATCCACCTGAAGGCGCCACGCTCGTTCCGCAAGCTGATGCTCTTCTCCGGTGCGTTTTACGACAACGTGCAGGAATTGGTCAAATCCATCCCAACGTTGTCCGACCTGGCCGCGTTCATGGTGGTTGGCCAGGATGAGACTGAAGTGGAAACACCTTATGGTGCATCCGATTTCTATCACTTGAACCACCGCATGCGCGACCTCCTGACCGTTCGAGGCGCGAAAATCCGCTATACGGAAGCGCCCGGGAAGCACATTTGGGGCTTTTGGCAAAGCCAGATTCCAGGTGCACTGGAGTGGGCAAACGCCCAGATGGACCCGGACAACAGCCCATTCTGAGGGACAGTCCAAAGTCGGTTTGCATACCCTGACTGTACACGGCAGGTTACAACTACCTGTCCAGGAATGACCACGGAGGGACGCCCCTCGTTGTCGCGACCGCAATTGTCGAAATATTGAGGATGTCATGCATCTACAGCATGTGGCCAAGAAGTGCGGGAATATCATCTATTAATCCGCGAGAGCTGCAATAATCCGCTGACCATCGCGCCACCCGTTGCGACTTTGCGGAGGAAATCGGACTTCACATGTAGTTGAGGGGCATGGGCCCGATAGAAAGGGGATGTTGTCATGAGCTTTCTCGAACGACTGAGCGCCTTTCGGGCCGAGGAAGAAGCACTTCGCTGGGAAGGTACTTTCGCCGACTATTTGCAAATTGTCAGGGAGAATCCTGGAGTCGCAAAGACCGCGCACGCCCGTATCTACGACATGATTGCGGCAGCCGGTATCGATACGGATGAAGAGAATCGCCGCCACTACAAGTTTTTTGAGAAAGAGATCTTCGGCCTTGACAGCGCACTGGAACGACTGGTAGAGGAATACTTCCACGCGGCGGCGCGCAGGCTGGAAGTGCGCAAGCGGATTCTGCTCCTGATGGGCCCAGTCAGTGGCGGCAAGTCGACCATTGTCACCATGTTGAAGCAGGGATTGGAGCGGTACACTCGGACCAAGGAGGGCGCTTTGTACGCCATCAAGGGCTGCCCGATGCACGAGGAACCGCTCCACCTCATTCCGCCGGAACTCCGGCAGGAGTTTGAGCGGGAGTACAACGTCAAGATTGAAGGAAACCTGTGCCCGGCGTGTCGGTTGAAGCTCGAGACGGAATACGGAGGAAATGTAGAAAATGTCCCGGTCGAACGAATCGTGCTCTCGGAAGAGAAGCGGATTGGCATCGGGACGTTTTCGCCATCGGATCCCAAGTCGCAAGACATCGCGGATTTGACTGGAAGCATCGACTTTTCCACCATCACGGAGTACGGTTCTGAGTCGGACCCCCGGGCCTACCGCTTCGACGGCGAGCTGAACAAGGCGAACCGCGGTTTGATGGAATTTCAGGAAATGCTAAAGTGCGATGAAAAGTTTCTGTGGCACCTGTTGAGCCTGACGCAGGAAGGGAACTTCAAAGCCGGGCGTTTTGCTCTGATCTCCGCGGATGAAGCGATGGTGACGGATTCACACCAAAACCGCCACGGCATCCCGGCGAAACGGCTGGCTCGTGGGCCGTGGTTGCCAAAGTGTGATACCATGAAATTGAAGCGATTTTTGGAAAAGAGGTTGACGCTATGGAAAGACATCGCGTAATGATACTCGGCACGGGGCCGGCAGGACTGACGGCTGCCATCTATACAGCGCGGGCGAATTTGGAGCCCGTTGTGGTGGAGGGCAATGAACCGGGCGGACAGCTCACCACGACCACCGAAGTAGAGAACTTCCCCGGATTCCCGGACGGAATCATGGGGCCGCAGTTGATGGACAACATGCGCAAGCAGGCCGAGCGCTTTGGCGCCAAGTTCATCTCGGGGTGGGTCACCTCCGTCGACCTGAGCAAACGGCCTTTTAAGGTCGTTGTGGACGAGAAGACGGAGTACGAAGCAGACAGCCTGATTATCTCGACCGGCGCGTCCGCCAAAATGCTCGGCATCCCCGGCGAAACGGACATGGTCGGGCACGGCGTGTCGACTTGCGCAACGTGTGACGGCTTCTTTTTCCGCAACAAGCGGGTGATTGTGGTTGGAGGCGGCGACTCCGCCATGGAGGAAGCGACGTTCCTCACGAAGTTCGCTTCGGAAGTCACGGTTGTCCACCGCCGCAACGAGCTGCGCGCATCGAAGGTCATGCAAGACCGGGCGCGCAACAATCCGAAGATCAAGTGGGTCATGAACGCAACGCCGGTGTCCGTCAAGTCGGATGGCGGCAAAGTGACCGGCCTGGAAGTGAAGGACAACGAAACCGGAGAAACGCGCGTCCTCGAGACGGATGGCATCTTTATCGCCATCGGCCACACGCCAAATACCAAGTTCCTTAACGGGCAAGTGGAGACGGACGAGCACGGCTACATCAAGACCAACGGCTTTAGCACAGCGACGAATGTCGAAGGCGTGTTTGCCTGCGGTGACGTGATGGACCCCCACTACCGCCAGGCCATCACGGCAGCGGGCAGCGGCTGCAAAGCGGCGATGGACGTGGAGCGCTTCCTCGAAGGGTCCAGCACCCACGATTGGTCGGTTTCGGCCACGGCTCAGCAGTGAACAATCACGATTCTCGACCGATGAGGCCTCTCGCTTTAGCGGGAGGCCTCACCTATATCCAGGTGGATTCCGTCTTGCAGACGAACGGTCAGGTCAAACCGCGACGGGCGATTCCTTCCGCCTCCTTTTTGCACCATCTGCAGGGTCGCGCTGTGAACGATTGTTTGCAGCAGTTCGCGCTTGTGTGAGGGACTCGACAGTCTCTGATAGAAGTCGGCGAACGTCCGGACACCTTCGACCATTCTCACGTCGTCGCCTTCGCCCGCTTCCGGTGCATTTGTTGCCAAGCGGTGAGAATTCAAGCGCGAGATCTCTTCCTCACACTCCCGTTTCACAGCGAGGAACTCCTCACGCGTGAACGTACCGTCGAGCAGAAGATTGCGTGCCCGCCGCAGCCGTGCCTGCAATTGCCCCTTACGCGCGGCGACGCGCTCTGGTGAGAGAATGTTTGTGGACGGACTCAAGAGCTGCTGTCTTTCGCGTGCCAGGGCATCCCAAAAGCGGCGCGAGTCAAACGGGATCCGCGCTAGCACCGACAGCAATTGTGCTTCGCAGTCTCGGTATTTCACGGCATACCGACACGTGGGACAGTACAGAAACTCCTTTTCGTACACCGAACACTGTCCGTCTTTCCTCCGGTACTGCTGGCGTGAGGATTGTCGGACCAGCGTCTTGTGACAACGGGAACAGTGAATCAGTCCCGTCAACTCCGCAGCGTTTCGCTGACCTGGGCTCGAGTGTGCCGGTGCATTGGCCCGCCGCACGGCTTGACACGCGTCCCACAGCTCCGGGGAGACCAGCGGATCGAAAGCCTGTTCCACCACAATCTGCTCGCGTTCCGGTCGGCGG